>NZ_QETL01000035.1:0-36976 GCF_003105135.1 Stenotrophomonas sp. SPM
GGGGGGACGCCGCAAACCCGTCCATGGGGGCTTGGTCGCGGCATCCATGCCGCTCACACCCCCTCAACCTGACCCACCCCGCCTTCGACAGTTTCCCGCTGCTGATGGTGGGTGCCGACCGTTGGTCGGCACGGGGTCTGTCGGAACGGAGATCTGCTCCGGTAGGTGTCGACCTTGGTCGACACAGTAGATCCACGCCATGCGTGGATGAATTCATTCGATATCCGACAGATGTGTCGACCAAGGTCGACACCCACCAGCAGCAGCCGTTGCCCACAGCCGCGTGAACCTGTCGAAGGCGGGGCACTGTGGGTTTGCGGGGTGTGAGCCGCATGGATGCGGCGACCAAGCCCCCCATGGATGGGTTCACGGCGTCCCCGCACACCCACAGCGCCCCGCCATCCCACGGAATGCCGCTCCTGATCTTGAGGTTGCCGGCAAGCGGCCGGCACTACCGCAGGTGCAGGGCGCAGCCCTGCCGAACCACCCCTAATCCTTGACCGGGAAATCCTCGATCGGCCGCAGCACGTCGTAGTGCTCCACATGCAGCTTGCCCTTCAACTTCGGCAGATCCAGCACCGGTTCATCCACCCGCGTATCCGGCAGCCGGTCCAGCAGATTGCGCACCAGCGACAACCGCCCCAGCCGCTGGTCGTTGAAATCCACCAGCGTCCACGGCGCCGCATCGCGATGCGTGGCCCGCAGCATCGCCTCGCGTGCCTCGGTGTAGGCGCTGTACTTGCTGCGTGACTTCAGATCCACCGGCGACAGCTTCCAGCCCTTCAGCGGATCGCTGTGGCGCTCCTCGAAGCGCTTTTCCTGCTGCGCCTGATCCACGCACAGCCAGTACTTGAACAGCAGGATGCCGTCATCCACCAGCAGCTGCTCGAACACCGGTGCCTGGTGCAGGAACTGCTGGTACTCGGTCTCGCTGCAGTAGCCCATCACCCGTTCCACGCCGGCGCGGTTGTACCAGCTGCGGTCCATCAGCACGATCTCGCCCGCCGCCGGCAGGTGGCTGGCGTAGCGCTGGAAATACCACTGCGTCGATTCGCGGTCGGTCGGCTTCGGCAACGCCACCACCCGGCATTGGCGCGGGTTGAGATGCTGGCTGATGGCCTGGATCGCGCCGCCCTTGCCGGCGGTATCGCGGCCCTCGAACAGCACCAGCAGGCGTTGCCCGCTGTGCTGCACCCAGCGCGCCATCGCGGTCAGCTCCAGCTGCAGCGGCTGCAGCAGTTCGTCGTACTCCTTGCGCTTGAGCTTGCCCATCGTTGCACCACGCTGGAAGGAAGCCCGAGCGTAGCGCAGTGGTTGCCGAGGCGGTGTCGACGCTACCCGGCTGCGTCTACCCAGCCGTGTTCGCGCGCCAATGCCTGCAGCAGGGCCGACAGATCTGCGGCGAAACCGGCCATGTCGAACACGCCGCTGCGCCCGCGCGCCTGTGCCAGCTCGGTGCGCAGCGCGGCCAGGGCCGTCGGGTCGTTGCCCAGGGCGCTGGCGGTGGCGATGAAGGCGGCATCGTCGGCTACGTTCATGTGCGGCAGGCCGAGGTGATGGTTGAGGCTGCCGGCCACGCGCGCGGCGAAGGTGTCGCCGGGGCAGGTCAGCACCGGGCAGCCGGCCCACAGCGCATCGGAGGCGGTGGTGTGGGCGTTGTAAGGGTGTGTGTCCAGGAACAGGTCGGCCAGCGCATAGCGGGCGAGGTACTGCGGGTGCGGCAGCTTGGCCATGAACACCAGCCTTGCCGGATCCACGCCGGCCGCCTGTGCCGACGCACGCAGGCGTGCATCGGCCTCGCCCGGGCCGGACAGCAGCCACAGCACGCTGCCCGGCACCGCCTGCAGCACCGCGAAGGCGCGGGCCATGCTGCGCGGGTTGAGCTTGTAGGTGTTGTTGAAGCAGCAGAACACCACGCCCTGCGCAGGCAGGCCGCAGTCGGCGCGGGTCGGTGCAGGTTCCAGCACGCGGGTGTTGTCGGACGGCTGGAAGGCGCGCGGCAGGCGCAGCACGCGTTCGCTGTAATGCGGTTCCAGTGCCGGCGGCAGGGCGAAGGCATCGCCGACCACCGCATCCAGCCACGGTGCGCCGGATGTGCCGGGGTAGGCCAGCCAGTTCAGCTGCAGCGGGGCAGGGCGCATGGCCAGCACCTCGGGCGCGCCGCCACCGCCCCAGCCACGCAGGTCGAACAGTAGGTCGATGCCCTGCGCGCGGATCCGTGCAGCGGTCTCGGCATGGCGTTGGCCGGCCACGTCGTGCAGGCGCGCCGCGGTCTGCAGGCGCTCACGGATGCGGCTGCCGTCATCGCGGTTCAGCGCAAACAGGTGCAGCTGCAGTGCCGGGTCGGCCTGCAGCTGCTCCAGCAGGGCCACGGTCAGCAGCCCGGTGGGGTGCGCACCGAATCCATTGGAAAGGAAGCCGATGCGCAGCGGGCCACGTGCACGCACCGGCACCGCCGGCAGCGGGCGCACGGCCGCGGCCACCGCAGCGGCACGCATGCGGGCGCAGCCCAGTTGCTCGGCGGCGCTGGCGTCCTCGCTGAGGAAGGCGAACGGCTCGACCACGCCCTGGCCAGCAGCAACGGCGGCACGCACCTGTGCGGCCAGCGCGTCCACGTCCTGCCAGTCGCACAGGCGGCGCTGCCAGGCCAGGCGCTGCGCGGCGATATACGGTTCGCCGGGCAGCAGCGTGTGCGCGCGGCGATAGGCTTCGGCGGCACCTTCGGCACCTTCGGCATCGTCGGCATCTTCCAGCGCGTGGCCCAGCCACAGGGCGATGCCCGGGTGTTCCGGTGCCAGCGCGGAGGCCTGGCCGAGCAGCTGTGCCGCATCGGCGTGGGCGCCGACCATCCACGCCACCCGGCCAAGCCGGGCCAGGGCTTCGGGATGGTTCGGCCGCAGCTGCAGGGCGCGCCGCGCCGCCTGTTCGCCGGCTGCGATGTCACCGGCTTCCAGTTCAACATCGGCCAGCATCACCCAGGCGATGAAATCACCGGGCTGGCGTGCCAGCGCCTGCTGCAGTTGCTGTCGTTGCTGCCAGGCCGACATCGGCTCAGCCCGCCGACAGCTGGGCCAGCGCGTCGACCTGGTGCTCGTGGCTCAGGCGCTGCAGCAGGGCGTCGAGGTCGCCGGACAGGACGTTGGGCAGGTCGTACAGGGTCAGCCCTTCCACGCGATGGTCGGTGATCCGGCCCTGCGGGAAGTTGTAGGTGCGGATCCGCTGGCTGCGGTCGCCGCTGCCCACCTGCAGGCGCCGCGATTCGGCCTGCGCCGCGTCCTGGCGCTGGCGCTCGGCATCCAGCAGCTGCGCCTTCAGCCGCTTCATCGCCTTGTCGCGGTTCGCGTGCTGGCTGCGCTCGGTCTGGCATTCCACCACGACGCCGGTCGGCACGTGGGTAATGCGGATGGCCGATTCGGTCTTGTTGACGTGCTGGCCGCCGGCGCCGGACGAGCGGTAGGTATCCACCCTGAGGTCGGCCGGGTTGATGACGATGTCATCGACCTCGTCGGCTTCGGGAATGATCGCCACGGTCGCCGCCGAGGTGTGGATGCGGCCCTGCGATTCGGTGGCCGGCACGCGCTGCACGCGGTGCGTGCCCGATTCGAACTTCAGGCGCGAGAACGCGCCGCGGCCGACCACGCGTGCCACCACTTCCTTGTAGCCGCCGTGTTCGCCGGGGCTGTCCGATTCGATCTCGACCTTCCAGCCCTGGCGCTCGGCATAGCGGGCGTACATGCGGAACAGGTCGCCGGCGAAGATCGCCGCTTCGTCGCCGCCGGTACCGGCACGCACTTCCAGGAACAGGTTGCCCTCGTCGCGCGGGTCGCGCGGTACCAGCAGCAGGGCCAGTTCCTGTTCCAGCTCCTGCAGGCGGGCCTGGGCGGCAGCGATCTCCTCGTCGGCCAGCTCGCGCAGGTCGGGGTCGGCGCGCATGCCTTCGGCGGCGGCGAGGTCCGCCTTGGCACGGGCTTCGTCGGCCAAGGCAGTGGCGACCGGTTCAAGTTGGGCGAATTCGCGCGAAAGATCGCGGAAACGGTTGTTGTCGGCGACCACGTCGGGTTCGGCGAGCAGGCGTTCCAGTTCTTCGCGGCGCTCGGCCAGCGCTTCCAGCTTACGGCGCAGGGTCGGCGTCATCGGGTCTCACGGGTGGGTGGCGGTAGCCCGGCGTGGCCGGGAACAGGCGCTCGGCGGCGCGGGTCAGGTCGGCGTCGCCACTGAGCGCGGCCGCGCGCAGGGCGGCGGTCGGCGGGTGCAGCAGGCGGTTGGTCAGGCCATGGGCCAGCAGTTCCAGCACTTCGTCGGCGGGCTTGCCATTGGCCAGCTGCTGCCGCGCACGCTCCAGCAGCTCGGCGCGGGTGGCCTCGCCGAAGGCGCGCAGCTGCCGCAGGGGCGCCTGGTGGGCACTGGCCTGCAGAGTTTCGACGAAGCGCGAGACCTGCAGGTCGATGATCGCCTCTGCCTCGGCGGCCGCCTCGCGACGGCCGCGGCGGTTGTCTTCCACCGCGCGCTCAAGGTCATCGACGGTGTACAGGAAGGCATCGTTGAGCGTGCCGACCTCGGCCTCGATGTCGCGCGGCACGGCCAGGTCGAACAGCAGCATCGGCTTGTGCCGGCGCGCGCGCAGGGCCTTGGCCACCATCTCGCGGTGGATGACCGGTTCGCGCGCGGCGGTGGCCGAGAACACCACGTCGGCCTCGGCCAGATGGCGTTCCAGCTCGGTCAGCGGCAGCGCCACGCCGCCGTGGCGGGTGGCCAGTTCCTGCGCATGGGCCAGGGTACGGTTGGCAATCAGCAGGCGGCGCACCTTGCCTTCGCTCAGGTGCCGTGCAGCCAGCTCGATGGTCTCGCCGGCACCGACCAGCAGCACCGTGGAATCATCCAGGCGGGCGAACGCGTTCTGCGCCAAGCGCACCGCGGCCGAGGCGACCGAGACTGGATTGGCGCCGACCTGGGTATCGGTGCGCGCACGCTTGGCCACCGAGAAGGTCTGCTGGAACAGCCGGTCCAGGCGTTGCCCGAGCAGGCCGTGATCGCGCGCGGTGGACCAGGCATCCTTCACCTGGCCCAGGATCTGCGGCTCGCCCAGCACCATTGAATCCAGGCCGGTGGCGACCCGGAACAGATGGCGCACCGCATCGGCGTCGGCATGCTGGTACAGGTAGCCCTGCAGGTCGCCGGCCTGGCTGTGCAGCCACTGGTCCAGCGCCTGCGGCGAATCGGCCACCGCGTACAGCTCGGTACGGTTGCAGGTGGAAAGCAGGACCGCCTCGGCGATCTGCGGGGTATCGCGCAGCGAACCGAGCGCGCGCGGCAGCGCGTCACCGGCGAAGGCCGCGCGTTCGCGCAGTTCTACCGGTGCGGTCTGGTGATTCAGTCCGAGCACCCACAGGGTCATTGTTCAGTTGCTTGCGATAAGCTGCTGGCCATTGGACGACATTTTAAGGCCCCGATGCCGACGATGCCCGCATTGATTCGCATCCCCAGTGTTCTGCTGCTGTCCCTGGCCTTCAGCCAGGTGCTGGCGGCGGCGCCGGCCAAGGCCCCCGCACGGGGCCCGGCCAGCGAGGAACTGGCCCTGGAACCGGTGATGGCCGGTGAATTCGCCCTGCAGGCCGGCAAGCTGGCGGACGCCGCGCACTGGTACCTGCAGGCGGCCGAGCAGACCGCCGGCGATGCCGGGCTGGCCGAGCGGGCCACCCGCATCTCCATGCTGGCCAACGACGACGCCAGCGCCGCCAAGGGCCTCGCCCTGTGGGAGAAGCGCGCCCCCGGCTCGCTGTCCATGCGCAGTGCCGCCGGTGCGCTGGCGATGCGCCAGGGCAACGTGAAGGCCGCGCGCACCGAGCTGCAGGCCCTGTTGGCCGACCCCGACGATCGCGGCTGGAAGTTCGCGCTGGCCGCCCTGATGGGCGGTGGCCGCGACCCGGCCGTGCCGGCGCAGGTGCTGGGCGAGCTGGTCGATGCCAATGCCATTCCGCCGAAGATCGAGGCCTGGCAGGAATTCGGCCGGCTGGCCCTGCGCATGGAAAAGCCCGAGCTGGCCCGGCGCATGATCGACGAAGTGGTGAAGCGCTTCCCGGACGAGCCGCGGGTGGCCCTGCTGCGTGCCAGCCAACTGCAGCAGGCCGGGCAGACCGCGCAGGCGCTGGCGCTTCTGCAGGGGGTCGAGCCGAAGACCCGGCAGGACCCGGAGCTGCGCAATGCCGTGGCCATCGCCTATGACAGCCTGGGCCAGCCGGCCGCCGCCGAGCGGGTGCTGGCCGTCGGCCCGCAGAACGTGCAGACCTGGGGCATGCGCGCCTCGCTGCTGGCCAAACAGGGCGACACCGCCGCGCTGTCGGGCCTCTACAACGAGCTCTCGCGGCAGGCCGCCAAGCCGGACCCGGCGCAGCGCCTGCTGCTGGGCAAGATCGCCGAGTACCTCAAGCGCTACCCCGAGGCGGTGAACTGGTACCACAGCGTGCCGGGCGGCGACGAACTGAACGAGGCGCGCCTGCGCGCGGCCAATGCGCAGGGCCTGGCCGGCCGGCAGGCGCTGGCGTTGGACGAGGTGCATGCCATCCAGTCCGATGCCATGGTCGATGATGACGTGCGCCGCGATGCCTACCTGCTGGAAGCCGAGCTGCGCCAGCGCGCCGACGACCTGCCGGGCGAACTGGATGCGCTGGCCCGTGGCCTGGCGGCCTATCCGGACGAGAACGGCCTGCTGTACGCCCGCGCCCTGGCCTGGGAGCGGCGTGATGACATCGCCCGCGCCGAGGCCGACCTGCGCAAGGTGCTGGTGACCGATCCGGAGAACGTGCCGGCGCTGAACGCGCTGGGCTACACCCTGGCCGACCGCACCAAGCGCTACCAGGAAGCTCTGGAACTGATCGACCGCGCGCGGGTGGCCGAGCCGGACAACCCGGCCATCGTCGACAGCTACGGCTGGGTGCTGTATCGCCTGGGCCGCAACGACGAAGCCCTGGTGCAGCTGCGCCGTGCCTGGACGCTGTCCCGCGACCCGGAGATCGCCGCCCACGTGGGCGAGGTGCTGTGGGTGCTCGGCAAGCACGACGAGGCCCGCCACTTCTTCGAGGAAGCGGCCAAGCTCGACCCTGAAAACCGCGCGCTGCTGCGCGCCCGCGAGAAATTCAATCCATGAGTGTTTCCATGATCCGGCCGCTGCTGCTGGTGGCCGTGACCCTGGCGGTGAGCGCCTGTACCAGCGTGGGCACGCAGAAGACGCCGGCTCCGGACGTGGTCTATACCGTGTCGCCGGCCGCCGAGCGCGCCGAGGAAGCCCGCGTGCAGGCGCTGCGCGCGCAGCCTGATTACAGCTTCCATGGCCGGGTCGCGGTCAGCAAGGGAAAGAATGGTGGCAGCGGCCGCATCGACTGGGTCCAGCAGGGCAGCGAATACCGCATCCAGCTGAGTGCGCCTGTCACCCGCCAGAGCTGGACCCTGCAGGGGGATTCGGTACAGGGCGGGGCACGCCTGGAGGGGCTCGGTGATGGCCCGCGCGCCGGCGATGACGCCCGCCAGCTGCTGCTGGATGCCACCGGCTGGGATATCCCGGTCAATGAACTGTCCGACTGGACCCGTGGCCTGGTGCTGCGCGGTTCCGGAGAGAGCAGCGTGGAGCGCGATGCCGAAGGCCGCCCGCGGCGCATGCAGCAGGCCGGCTGGCTGATCCAGTACCTGGACTGGTATCCGGCCCAGGAAGGAAGCCCGGCCCTGCCGCGGCGCATCGAGGCCAGCCGCGAGGACGCCAAGGTGCGCCTGCTGGTCGACCAGTGGGGCACCGACGCGCCATGACCGCGCAGATTGACGCCGATGGCTGGTCCTGGTGGCCGGCCCCGGCCAAGCTGAACCTGTTCCTGCACATCACCGGCCGCCGCGCCGATGGCTACCATGAGCTGCAGACCGTGTTCCGCCTGCTGGACTGGGGCGACCGCATCGGCCTGCGCCTGCGCGACGATGGCCAGGTGCGACGGCAGGGCGAGGGCCTGGCCGGTGTTGCCGAGGCCGATGATCTGGCGGTGCGTGCGGCCAGGTTGCTGCAATCGGCTGCCAACATCGGTCAGGGTGCAGATATCGTCGTTGAAAAGCATGTTCCGGCGGGTGGCGGCTTCGGCGGTGGCTCGTCCGATGCGGCCACCGTGCTGGTGGTGCTGAACCGGCTCTGGCAGGCCGGCCTGGACGAGGAGGCGCTGGCTGCACTGGGCCTGCGCCTGGGCGCCGATGTGCCGGTCTTCGTGCGCGGCCACAACGCCTGGGCCGAGGGCGTGGGCGAGCGCCTGCAGCCGGTGGCCCTGCCGCCGGCCTGGTATGTGATTGCCGAGCCGGGCGTTCATGTCCCCACCCCGGCGCTGTTCGCTGACCCGGATTTGACGCGCGACTGCCCACAGGCGAAAATAGACGACTTCGCTTCCGGCGCTCTGGTCGGAAACGTGTTCGAGCCGGTGCTGCGCCGCCGCGAGCCTGCCGTCGAGGCGGTGCTCGCCGCGTTGAGCAGCATAGGCCAGGCACGTTTGACCGGGTCCGGAAGTGGTTGTTTCGTCGAGTTCGATTCGCAGGCTGCCGCAGAGCAGGGGCGAGCGGAGTTGCCGAAGGAGTTGCGGGCAAGGGTGGCCGCGGGCGTTGCACGTTCGCCACTGCTGGATGCACTCGAGCAACACTGATTCATCAATGCAGGGGCGTCGCCAAGAGGCCCAAGGCACCAGGTTTTGATCCTGGCATTCGGAGGTTCGAATCCTCCCGCCCCTGCCAATGCGGCTGCGTCCGCGCCATCCAGCGCATCACTGCGCGGGACGTGGAAACAGCCGCGGTGTTGTAAGCAGCAGGGGCCGCAGCGGTCCTTGCCGCTACCGGATCCCCGCCACTCGTCCCCGCCCGAGACAATCATGATGCAAGAGTCCCCGAACCTGCTGGTATTTTCCGGCAACGCCAACAAACGTCTGGCGCAGAACATCTGCAAGGAACTGGGAGTCCGCCCGGGCAAGGCACTGGTCTCGCACTTCTCCGATGGTGAAGTGCAGGTCGAGATCGAAGAAAACGTCCGCAAGCAGGACGTCTTCGTGATCCAGCCGACCTCGGCGCCGAGCGCGGAAAACCTGATGGAACTGCTGGTCCTGATCGACGCGCTCAAGCGCGCATCGGTGGCCAGCGTGACCGCCGTGGTGCCGTACTTCGGCTACTCGCGCCAGGATCGCCGCATGCGTTCCTCGCGCGTGCCGATCACCGCCAAGCTGGCGGCCAAGATGTTCAGCACCGCTGGCGCTGATCGCGTGCTGACCGTCGACCTGCACGCCGACCAGATCCAGGGCTTCTTCGATATCCCGGTGGACAACGTGTATGCGTCCCCGCTGCTGCTGGCCGACATCTGGCGCGCCTACGGCACCGAGAACCTGATCGTCGTCTCGCCGGACGTGGGCGGCGTGGTCCGCGCCCGTGCGGTGGCCAAGCGCCTGGATGACGCCGACCTGGCGATCATCGACAAACGCCGCCCGCGTGCCAACGTCTCCACCGTGATGAACATCATCGGTGACGTCGAAGGCAAGACCTGCGTCATGGTCGATGACATCGTCGATACCGCCGGCACCCTGTGCGCCGCTGCCGCTGCCCTCAAGGCGCGCGGTGCGCTCAAGGTCGCCGCCTACTGCACCCACGCGGTGCTGTCGGGCCCGGCGGTGGACAACATCACCAATTCCCAGCTCGACGAGCTGGTGGTGACCGACACCATCCCGCTGAAGGACGCAGCGCGGGTGTGCAACAAGATCCGCCAGCTGAGCGTGGCGGAAATGCTGGCCGAAACGATGCGCCGCATCGCTTTCGGCGAGTCGGTCAGCTCGCTGTACGTCGACTGATTTTTTCGTCCCTGCCGGCAACGGTAGGGACACCCCCCGGGTGCTTCTGGTCGCGGAAGCATCTTCAATCGCCGAGCCGCAAGGCAAGGCAACAACCTGAGTAGTCGAAAATGTCGAAGACCCATGAAATCAAGGTCACCAAGCGTGAACTGCAGCGTAAGGGTGCGAGCCGCCGCCTGCGTCACGCTGGTGTGATCCCGGCCATCGTGTACGGCGGCACCGCCGAGCCGGTCGCCATCAGCCTGGACCACAACGAAATCTGGCTGGCCCAGCAGAACGAGTGGTTCTACGCCTCCATCCTGGACCTGAACCTGGATGGCAAGGTCGAGCGCGTGCTGCTGCGTGACATGCAGCGCCACCCGTACAAGCAGCTGATCATGCACCTGGACTTCCTGCGCGTGAACGAGAACGAAGCCCTGACCGCTTCGGTTCCGCTGCACTTCATCAACGAAGACACCTCGCCGGCTGGCAAGGCTGCCGACGTCGTGGTCACCCACGAACTGAAGGAAGTCACCATCAGCTGCCTGCCGAAGGACCTGCCGGAGTCGATCGAAGTCGACCTGGGCGCCCTGAATGCTGGCGACGTGGTGTACCTGTCCAACATCAAGCTGCCGAAGGGCGTGGAAATCCCGGCCCTGGCGCTGGGCAAGGACCACGACGACGCCATCGTCACCGCCAAGCACGGCAAGGAAGACGCTGCCGACGCTGAAGCTCCGGCTGCCGAGTAATACCGTAGCGGTGCCTGCCTCCGGGCAGGCACCGTTCTGGAAGGAACCATGGCAGGACTGCGACTGATCGTCGGTCTGGGCAATCCCGGATCGGAACACGCCCGGACCCGGCACAATGCCGGGTTTCATTTCGTTGAGGCCCTGGCTGAAAAAGCCGGTGCACGCTGGAATGTGGACAGCAAGCTGTTCGGCGAGACCGCCAAGGTCGAGATCGCCGGGCAGACCGTGTGGCTGCTGAAGCCGGCCACCTTCATGAACCTCAGCGGCAAGTCGGTCACCGCCGCACAGCGGTTCTGGAAGATCGAGCCGGAGGAAACCCTGCTGGCCCACGACGAACTGGACCTGCCGCCCGGCGCGGTACGGCTGAAGTTCGACGGCGGCCACGGTGGCCAGAACGGCCTGCGTGACACCATGCGCCTGCTCGGCCACGGCAAGTTCCATCGCCTGCGCGTGGGCATCGGCCATCCCGGCCACAAGGACCGCGTGGTGGGTTGGGTGCTCGGCCGTCCGTCCAAGGACGACGACGTGCTGATCGCCCGCGCCATCGACGACGCCATCGACGTGCTGCCGCTGGCGGTACAGGGCGATTTCAACGAAGCAATGAAGCGGCTGCACACCCCGAAGTAACCGGTCCGGTACCGACCGTTGGTCGGTACGGAGAATGATTGGAAAAGCAGCGCCCACCTCGCTGCTTCCCCAATCACTTTCACCCCAGAGAGCTGTCACCCATGGGTATCAAATGCGGCATCGTCGGCCTGCCCAACGTCGGCAAGTCGACCCTGTTCAACGCGCTGACCAAGGCGGGCATCGCCGCGGCGAACTTCCCGTTCTGCACCATCGAACCGAACGTCGGCATCGTGCCGGTGCCGGACCCGCGCCTGGGTGAGCTGGCGGCGATCATCAATCCGCAGAAGGTCATCCCGACCGCGGTGGAGTTCGTCGACATCGCCGGCCTGGTGGCCGGTGCAGCGAGCGGCGAAGGCCTGGGCAACAAGTTCCTGGCGCACATCCGCGAAGTCGATGCGATCACCCACGTGGTGCGCTGCTTCGAGAACGCCGACGTCATCCACGTCAACAACAAGGTCGACCCGATCTCGGACATCGAAACCATCGATACCGAACTGGCCCTGGCCGACCTGGACAGCGTCGAGAAGGCACTGAACCGCGCCGAGCGCGCCGCCAAGGGTGGCGACAAGGAAGCGGCCGCGCGCAAGCCGGTGCTGGCCAAGTTGCAGGCTGCCCTGGCCGACGGCAAGTCCGGTCGCTCGGTCGGCCTGGACGAGGAAGAGAAGGCGCTGGTCCGTGACCTGTTCCTGCTGACCCTGAAGCCGGTGATGTACATCGCCAACGTGTTGGAAGACGGCTTCGAGAACAACCCGCACCTGGACGCCGTGCGCGCCCATGCCGCCGCCGAAGGCGCGCAGGTGGTGCCGGTGTCGGCCGCGATCGAAGAAGAGCTGTCCCAGCTCGACGACGAAGACCGCGACACCTTCCTGGCCGATCTCGGCCTGAGCGAGCCGGGCCTGAACCGCGTGATCAACGCGGCCTACAGCCTGCTGGGCCTGCAGACCTACTTCACCGCTGGCGTGAAGGAAGTCCGCGCGTGGACCGTGCGCAAGGGTGCCACCGCCCCGCAGGCCGCGGCGGTCATCCACACCGACTTCGAGAAGGGCTTCATCCGCGCCGAAACCATCGCGTACGACGACTTCATCAAGTACAAGGGCGAAGCCGGCGCGAAGGAAGCCGGTCGCCTGCGCCTGGAAGGCAAGGAATACCGCGTGCAGGAAGGCGACGTGCTGCACTTCCGCTTCAACGTCTGATCCCGCTGCAACGGATCGACCCCGGACGCCCCGCCTCGAGCGGGGCGTTCGCGTTTCCGGCATCGGTTTCTGCGCTGGACAAAAAATGACCACGCTTCGAAACGCCTGCCGCGCAACGTTCGCACACACTTGTCCACACCAAACCCCCACCGCTTTCCACGCGCGGTGTGGAAAACCGCGGGGTCGGATCCCTTTCCACGGAAAAGCGCTCCGACGCCGATCAGTGCAGCCACGCCGTGGACAAAATTTCACCACGCGTGGAAACGCCTGTGGCGTAACGCTCGCACCCACTTGTCCACATCAAGTTCCCATCGCTCTCCACGTCCCGTGTGGAAAACAACCGGGGCCTTGGACAAAAAACCACCACGCCCGGAAACGCCTGCGGCGCAATGCTCGCGCCCACTTGTCCACACCAAGTTCCCATCGCTTTCCACGTGCGGTGTGCATAAACAACAAGGCCCGCCAATGGCGGGCCTTGTCGTCCACGTCCTGCGAAACCGCGCTTACAACGCGCTGCCGCCGAACTTGTGGGTGTACTGCAGGTTGATCGTGCGGCCGACGCTGTCGAACCAGGACACGTCGTAGTAAGGGTAGGCCGTGTACGTGGCGTCCTTCGGCGGCATCTTGTTGAACACGTTGGCCACCGACAGCGACAGGCGCGAGTGGTCGTCGAAGCGGTACTGCACCGACGCGTTGTAGCGGTACGTGGCCTTGATGTACGGGCTGTCGCCACTGTCCGGGTCGAACACCTGGTCGTAGCTGTCCGAGTTCGGCAGCTTGCCCAGGCGCGAGCCGTACACGGTGGCCGACCACGCATCCTTCTCCCAGGTCACGCTGACGCTGGTCTTGGTGCGCGGGATGTCGAAGCCGCTGTTCACCGCGAACTGGTCTTCGGTCGGGTCGCCCGGGTAGCGCTGGAAATCATGCTCCTTCACCCGGGTGTGGGTGCCGTTGAAGATGAAATCACCGGCACCGGTCTGCAGGCGGTAGCGCAGTCCCACGTCGATGCCCGAGGTCGACTCACGCGCGACGTTGATCGGGTTGACGTACACGCCGTACAGGCGGCCGTCGGCGGTACGGGTCACCCGCGCCAGCGCGTCCACGCAGGTCGGCGAGGTGATGTCGGCGTCGCCCAGACGGCAGTTCGCTTCGCTGGCCAGGATCGTGCGCACGTCCATGTCCTGCACCTGCTTGCGCATGTCGATGTCGAACCAGTCCACCGACAGATCGAGGCCGGCGGCCGGCGACCAGACGAAGCCTGCGCTCCACGAGGTGCTGGTTTCCGGGTCGAGCTCGCGGTTGCCGCTGCGGCTGCGGATCACGTTGCGCTCGTAGTCGGAGCAGTCATCGGCGTCGTCGGCACGGCAGCTGTACAGATCTTCGGCCGTGGTCTCATCGTTGCCCGGGCCGGCGAACACGTAGTGCAGGTCGGGCGCGCGGAAGGCGGTGCCGTAGGAGCCGCGTACCAGCAGGCTGTCCACGGGACGCCACTCCAGGCCGCCGCTCCAGGTCGCCTTGCCGATGGTATGACCGGAATAGCGGTACTGGTCGTAGCGGCCGGCCACGCTGAGGTTCAGCGTGTCGTGCAGCGGCAGGCGCAGTTCGGCGGCGGTCGCCCAGCGGTTGCGCGACCCCTTGCCGTCCGAATCCTTCCAGCTGTAGTAGTAGTACTCGGTCGCCAGCGGATCGGGATTCAACGCGTAGGCCTGCTGGCCCACTTCCACGGTCGCGGCGAAGCCCACATCGCCGCCGGGCAGGCCGAACAGCGAACCGTTGGTCAGGGTCAGGGCCGCGGTCTCGGTGCGCGACTTCGGCGTGTAGGTCGTGCGCGCGGCGATCGAGTCGTACTCGGCGCGGGTCAGCGGCGTGTACAGGCGCGACGGGTCGGCGTTGTAGATCGGGAAGCCGTCATCGTCCTCGCCCAGCTGCGGGCCCAGGAACAGGTCGTTGGCCTTGGCGGCGACGATCTGCGGCCAGCTGATCCGCGACTGGTACTGTGAGTGGCTCAGCGCCGCTTCGTAATCCCAGTTGCCGACCAGGTTGCCCTTGAAGCCGGTGGTCACGCTGAAGGTCTTCTGCGTGCTGCGCACCATGGCATTGCGCAGGCCGCCCATTTCCTCCGGCGAGAACTGGCGCTGCCAGAATTCGATCTCACCGGTGGCTTCGTTGTTGAAGTAGCCCGACTCGTCGCCGTCGGCGGCCATGCGGCCCCACGAAGTGACATCGCGCATCAGGGCCAGCGTGTGGTGCCCCATCTGCACGTCGGCAAACCACTGCTGGCCGTTGTCGAAGTCGTAGCTCAGCGAGGCATAGCCGTTGGCGCCGCGGCGTTTGCTGAGGATGGTGCCGTAGCCGATCGACGCGTCGCTGCCGCAGTAATAGCCATAGCGCGGGCGGAAGGCGTGGTAGGTGCTGCCCTGGTTCTGCCCGGCCAGCGCTTCGCAGGTGGCCGCGCCCGGGTCCAGGTAGTCATCGTTGTAGTCGGTGCGCAGGTAGGCGCGGCGGGCGATGCGCGAGCCTTCGGTCGGCCCGTCCTGGGTCGAATCCTGGATGTCGCGCTCATAGGCCCACAGTGGCGTCTGCGACTGCAGCTCCACGCTGTACACCGCATTGAAATTGCCCTTGCTGAAGCCGCTGGACAGGCTCATGTCGAACGACTCGCCACCGCCTTCGCTGGTGGTGCCCATGCGCACGTCGGCCGTGGTGCCGTCGGCCTTCTTCTTCAGGATGAAGTTGACCACGCCGGCGATCGCATCCGAACCGTAGATGGCCGACGCGCTGCCGGTCAGCACTTCGATGCGGTCGATCATGCCCAGCGGGATGTTGGACACGTCGGTGAAGTTGCTGCGGCCCTGGAACGGCATCGGGAAATCAGCGATGCGGCGGCCGTTGACCAGCACCAGGGTGTGGTTCGGGCCCAGCCCGCGCAGGTCGACCTGCTGTGCGCCCGGCGAGAAGTCGGCGCCGCTGGAGGACTGCTGGCTCTGCGTCTCGCCGCCGTTCTGGGTCATCGCACGCAGCACGTCGGGCACCGTGGTGAAGCCGCTGGAGCGGATCTCCTCCGCATTGATCACCGTGATCGGTGCCGGGCCTTCCACCTGTGCGCGCGGAATGCGCGAACCGGTCACCTGGACCGCATCGAGCTGCTGCACCGAAGAGGAACCGGGGCTCTGGGCCGCTGCCGAGGCAGCAACACCCATCAACGCCAGCTGGATCGACCACGCCATCGCCTGTCTACGCATGAGAGATATCTCGGGAATGAAGCCGGCCCGCAGAGGAGGGGACCTGTCCCCCATTCACAATCCGGAATGGGCACGCGCATTTAACGCCTTTTTTATGCTCTTGACTACAGGTCTTTCATCTGGCAAAGAGTGAAAACGGTTGCAAGCCGATTCTGTACAGGGAGATCCACGATGAGTTCCCTTGTTCGCCGATTCTGGTCAAGCCTCGTGCTGGGGGTGGCGCTGGCCGTGATGGCTCCGCTGGCGTCAGCGCAGGACTCCCGCGACCTGCATTCCTCTGGCTTCGATTATTACGAGATTGGCGACCTGGATGCACCTCGTCCCGGTCCACGCGCCCCTGCGATGATGCTGATGGGCGGCGGCGAGTGGGTGCCCGAGGCCTTCCAGTGGTGGCTGCGGCAGGCCGGCAACGGCCGCGTGCTGATCCTGCGCGCCTCCGGTGGCGACGAGCTGCAGGAGCGCCTGTACCGCGATATCGGCGGCACCACCGCCGTGCAGACCCTGGTGTTCGACAACCGCCGCGGCGCCGACGATCCTGCGGTGCTGCGCGTGGTTGCCGCGGCCGATGCCATCTTCATCGCCGGCGGTGACCAGTCGCGCTACATCCGCTTCTGGAAGGGCACGGCGCTCAACCGCGCGCTCAATGCGCACGTGCGCGCAGGCAAGCCGATCGCCGGCACCAGCGCTGGCTTGGCGATCCTTGGCGGCTATGCCTACGGCGCCCTCGATGGCGGCAGCATCACCTCGGCCGGCGCGCTGGCCGACCCGATGGGCAGCGCGGTCACCCTGGACAGCGGCTTCCTGCACATGCCCTACCTGCAGCGCGTGGTCACCGATACCCACTTCGACAAGCGCGACCGGCTCGGCCGTCTGATCGTGTTCGTGGCCCGCGCCGCGCAGGAAAGCGGTGATCCGGACATGGTCGGCATCGGCGTGGATGAGGACACCGCTTTGTGCGTGGAGCCCGACGGCCAGGCCCAGGTCTACAGCGCCGATGGCCAAGGCAAGGTCTGGGTGGTCAGCCCCGGCCGCGACGCCGACCGGATGGTCGAAGGCGAGCCGTTGCAGTTCCATGCCGTGCCGGTCACCGTGGTCGCCAGCGGTGGACGCCTGCGCCTGGATGACTTCCAGGCCGACGTCGACTACCACGCCATGGCGGACATCACCGACGGCGAGATCGAAATCACGCGCCGGTAGTGCTGGCCGGCGGCCCCCTGGACGCATCATTGGCATGGTGCTGCCGGCCAGCGGCCGGCACTACCGGCACCGCCCATTCCCTGAACCACCCTGGAGACGTACCTGATGAAACTGCGCCTGGCGCTGTCTGCCCTGCTGTCCCTGCCTCTGCTCGCGCAGGCAGCGCCGTCCACCTCGCCGCTGCTGGTCATCCATGGCGGGGCAGGGGTCGAGCGCAAGGATCTGTCACCGGCTGAAGAGAAGGCCGCGCGCACGGCGTTGAAGGCAGCGCTGTTGAAGGGGCATGCCGAACTGGTGGCGGGTCGCCCGGCGCTGGCGGCGGTCACCGCGGCGATCACCGTGCTCGAGGACGATCCCACCTTCAATGCAGGCAAGGGCGCGGTGTTCACCCATGACGGCCACAACGAACTGGACGCTTCGCTGATGGATGGCGCCACCCAGGCGGCCGGTGCGGTCGCAGGCGTGCAGCGCGTGCGCAACCCGATCCAGCTGGCGCAGCTGGTCATGCAGAAATCGCCGCACGTGATGATGGTCGGTCAGGGCGCCGAGGCGTTCGCGGTCGAGCAGGGCGTCAGCCTGGTGGATCCCTCGTATTTCCGCACCGACAAGCGCTGGCAGCAGCTGCAGCGCGCACTGAAGGAAGAGGCCAGGGGCCAGGCCCATGCCGATCTCGAAACGGCCAAGCACTTCGGCACCGTCGGTGCCGTCGCGCTGGATGCGCAGGGGCATCTTGCGGCAGGCACGTCCACTGGCGGCATGACCAACAAGCGCTACGGACGCGTGGGCGACTCGCCGATCATCGGTGCTGGTACCTGGGCCGATGCGCGCTGCGCAGTGTCCGGTACCGGTTGGGGCGAGTACTACATCCGCACAGCAGCGGCGCACGAGATCTGTGCGCGCATGCGTTACCAGGGGCAGACGCCGGAGCAGGCCGGCAAGGGCGTCATCAACGACAGCATCCCGCAGATGGGTGGCGATGGTGGCGCCATCGTGCTGTCCGCAGACGGAAAAGCGGCCACGCCGTTCAACACGCAGGGCATGTATCGGGGCTGGATTGGCGCGGACGGAGTGCCCCACGTCGCAATTTTCGCCAATGAGACCCTGGTGCTGCCAGGGCAATAACCTTGCGTATCAATGGGTTTGCGACAGCGTGTGAAAAAAACCGAAAAAAGCGTTGACAGCCCCCCGTCCCATCAGCAGAATAAGCGGCTCACCACCACACACCGCAACGCTTCGGCGGCAACGGCATGGGGTGGTAAGGAGGGATACCCAAGCGGCCAACGGGGGCAGACTGTAAATCTGCTGGCTTACGCCTTCGGTGGTTCGAATCCACCTCCCTCCACCAGATTCACGTTGTGGCACATTCCCGGTGCGGGAGTAGTTCAATGGTAGAACCTCAGCCTTCCAAGCTGATGGTGCGGGTTCGATTCCCGTCTCCCGCTCCATTGAATGAACTTTGAATATTATCGAGTTCATGCCATAATGCACAACTCGCTCACATAGCTCAGTCGGTAGAGCACTTCCTTGGTAAGGAAGAGGTCGAAGGTTCGATTCCTTTTGTGAGCACCATCTTAAGCACCACACCAGACGAATTCGAGATAAGCAGCCATGGCCAAGGGTAAGTTCGAGCGCACCAAGCCGCACGTCAATGTCGGCACCATCGGTCACGTCGACCACGGCAAGACCACGCTGACCGCCGCACTGACCAAGATCGGTGCCGAGCGTTTCGGTGGCGAGTTCAAGGACTACTCGGCCATTGACGCCGCTCCGGAAGAGAAGGCTCGTGGCATCACGATCTCGACCGCGCACGTCGAATACGAATCCACCACCCGTCACTACGCCCACGTCGATTGCCCGGGCCACGCTGACTACGTCAAGAACATGATCACCGGTGCCGCGCAGATGGACGGCGCGATCCTGGTGTGCTCGGCCGCTGACGGTCCGATGCCGCAGACCCGCGAGCACATCCTGCTGTCGCGTCAGGTCGGCGTGCCGTACATCGTCGTGTTCCTGAACAAGGCCGACATGGTTGACGATGCCGAGCTGCTGGAACTGGTCGAAATGGAAGTCCGCGAGCTGCTGAGCAAGTACGACTTCCCGGGCGACGACACCCCGATCATCTCGGGTTCGGCCCGCCTGGCGCTGGAAGGCGACCAGAGCGACATCGGCGTGCCGGCCGTGATCAAGCTGGTCGATGCTCTCGACAGCTGGATCCCGACCCCGGAGCGTGACGTCGACAAGCCGTTCCTGATGCCGGTGGAAGACGTGTTCTCGATCTCCGGCCGCGGCACCGTGGTGACCGGTCGTATCGAGCGCGGCGTGATCAAGGTCGGCGAGGAAATCGAAATCGTCGGCATCCGTCCGGTGCAGAAGACCACCGTGACCGGCGTCGAAATGTTCCGCAAGCTGCTGGACCAGGGCCAGGCAGGCGACAACGCCGGTCTGCTGCTGCGCGGCACCAAGCGTGACGACGTCGAGCGCGGCCAGGTTCTGGCCAAGCCGGGTTCGATCAAGCCGCACACCAAGTTCGACGCCGAAGTCTACGTGCTGTCGAAGGACGAAGGCGGCCGTCACACCCCGTTCTTCAAGGGCTACCGTCCGCAGTTCTACTTCCGTACCACCGACATCACCGGTGCGGTTGAGCTGCCGGAAGGCGTCGAGATGGTGATGCCGGGCGACAACATCAAGATGGTTGTCACCCTGATCAACCCGGTCGCCATGGACGCCGGCCTGCGCTTCGCAATCCGCGAAGGTGGCCGTACCGTCGGCGCCGGTGTGGTCTCCACCATCATCGAGTAAGCCTGCAAAGCCGGCGGTTGCATAGCGCTGCCGGTCGCGCGAGTGGCGGGCCGGGAACCTCGGTCCGCCTTCGCCGTCTAAGGGAAGGCAAGTTTCAATCTGTACGCCAGTAGCTCAATTGGCAGAGCAGCGGTCTCCAAAACCGCAGGTTGGGGGTTCGAGTCCCTCCTGGCGTGCCATCTGCCAACCTTATCCAGCGGTTCGTCCGCTAAAGCAGACATAGCCTGATGAATAGCAAGATCGAACACTCCAAGGACACCTCCACCCAGGGTGGGGATATCGCCAAGTATGCCGTCGCCGCGCTGCTGGTGCTGGCTGGTCTGTTCGTATGGTTCTGGTTCTCCGCTGACTCCGGTCGTGCTGCCCAGCTGGGCGCGTGGACGGGTCAGCTGCGTGCGTTGGCCGTTGTCGTGGGTCTGGCCGGTGGTATCGGCGTGTTCCTGTTGACCGGCAAGGGTCGTGATACCCGCGAATTCCTCTCCGAGTCGCGCTTCGAGCTGCGCAAGGTGGTCTGGCCGACGCGCCAGGAAGCCACCCGCATGACCTGGGTCGTGATGGTTGTGGTGATCATCCTCAGCCTGCTGCTGGGTGGATTCGATTACGTCATTCAGCGGCTGGTCCAGCTGTTCCTGACCCGCTAAGGAGATTTGCATGAAGCGTTGGTACGTCGTTCACGCCTATTCGGGCTTCGAGAAGTCGGTTGCGCAGGCCCTGCGTGATCGCATCGCCCGTGACGGCATGGAAGAGCGCTTCGGCGACGTCCTGGTCCCGACCGAAGAAGTGGTCGAAATGCGCGCTGGCCAGAAGCGCCGTTCGGAGCGCAAGTTCTTCCCGGGCTACGTGCTGGTCCAGATCGAGACCCACGAAGAAGCCGGCATCCCGCGCATTGACAACGAAAGCTGGCACCTGGTCAAGGAAACCCCGCGCGTCATGGGCTTCATCGGCGGCACCGCCGATCGTCCGCTGCCGATCGCCGATTCCGAGGCCGAGGCCATCCTGAACCGCGTCCAGGAAGGTGTTGAGAAGCCGCGTCCGAAGGTGCTGTTCGAGCCGGGCCAGATGGTCCGCGTCACCGACGGTCCGTTCAACGATTTCAATGGCGTCGTCGAAGAAGTCAACTACGAGAAGAGCCGTCTGCGCGTCTCGGTGCTGATCTTCGGTCGTGCCACCCCGGTCGAGCTCGAGTTCGGCCAGGTCGAAAAGGCCGTCTAAGCGGCCCCGTAGAGTCGAGCCATGCTCGACTCCGGACCAGAAACCGGGCTCAGCCCGGTTTCGTTCGTTTACGTGCGGCTTCAGGCATGTGATGAAAAAACCTGATATAGTGCGCGGCTCCCCGCTGGGAAGCCAGCAGGACGAAGCCGCCGCAAGGCGGCCTTCAGCATGATTTCAAAACGCGATGCCGGGACGCGTGATTCCCGGTCCGATGGGGAGCCTGTTGTCGCAAGGCGCTAGCACCCGGAGAGCATACTCATGGCAAAGAAAGTTGTCGGTTACATCAAGCTGCAGGTAAAGGCCGGTCAGGCCAACCCCTCGCCGCCGGTCGGTCCTGCGCTGGGTCAGCGCGGCCTGAACATCATGGAATTCTGCAAGGCGTTCAACGCTGCCACGCAGAAGCTCGAGCCGGGTCTGCCGGTTCCGGTGATCATCACGGCCTATTCGGACCGTACGTTCACCTTCATCACCAAGAGCACCCCGGCCACCACCCTGCTGAAGAAGGCCGCTGGCATCTCGTCGGGCTCCAAGCGCCCGAACACCGAGAAGGTCGGCAAGGTCACCCGTAAGCAGCTGGAAGAGATCGCCAAGGCGAAGGAACCGGATCTGACTGCCGCCGATCTGGACGCCGCCGTGCGTACCATCGCTGGCTCTGCCCGTTCCATGGGCCTCGTGGTGGAGGGTTAATCAGATGGCACAGAACAAGCGCGAAAAGGCCATCAAGGCCGCCGTTGTCCCGGGCAAGTCGTACGCCTTCGAAGACGCGATCAACATCCTGAAGACCGCCACCAAGGCCAAGTTCGTCGAGTCGATCGACGTTGCCGTGCGCCTGGGCGTCGATGCCAAGAAGTCCGACCAGCAGGTCCGTGGCTCCACCGTGCTGCCGGCTGGTACCGGCAAGTCGGTCCGCGTCGCCGTCTTCGCTCCGGCCGGTGCCAAGGCTGACGAAGCCCTGGCCGCTGGCGCCGAAGCCGTCGGTATGGACGATCTGGCCGAGAAGATGCAGGCCGGCGACCTGAACTACGACGTCGTCATTGCGACCCCGGACGCCATGCGCGTCGTCGGTAAGCTGGGCACCGTGCTGGGCCCGCGCGGCCTGATGCCGAACCCGAAGGTCGGCACCGTTTCCCCGAACCCGGGTGAAGCCGTGAAGAACGCCAAGTCGGGCCAGGTCCGTTACCGCACCGACAAGGCCGGTATCATCCACTGCACCATCGGCAAGGCCGACTTCGCCGAAGACGCGCTGAAGTCGAATCTCACCGCGCTGCTGCTGGACCTGATCAAGGCCAAGCCGGCTACCTCGAAGGGCACCTACCTGCAGAAGGTTTCGGTCAGCTCGACGATGGGCCCGGGCGTCACCGTCGACCAGTCGTCGCTGACCCTGAAGTAATTGTTTCAAGCGGTCACGGTACCCTCGGGCACCGTGACCGTGACATTTGAAGGCATCGCTGGCAGTCCATTGCTGGCGGTAGCCGTCAAAGACCGCAGGCGCGGTCGTGGCAATACCGGCGACGGGCACGGAAGCTCGATATGGCAGGGAGTCGCCGCCGGAGCAGCAATGACCGCTTAATCGATTCTTCGGAATCAACCTGCGTAGATGGTGCCCTTCTGGAGTTTTTCTGGTTCACGCACGTCTGGGATCTTCCCCGATTGCACTCCAGGTCTGGAACGGCCCACCCCCGGAGCATCATTCCGATGTTCCCGGCGTCCAGGACGGATGCCGCACAGGACCGCACACGGCAGGAGCCGTAAGCGGAGTTCAATTGGAGGAGTGCAATGGCTCTCAATCTGTCCCAGAAGCAAGAAGTAGTCGCCGAGCTGGCAGACGTCGCCGCCAAGGCCCACTCCTTGATCGCAGCCGAATACGCTGGCACCACGGTCGCCCAGATGACCGCGATGCGCAAGCAGGCCCGTGAAACCGGTGTTTTCTTGAAAGTTGTCAAGAACACCCTGGCTTCGCGTGCCGTTGAAGGCACCGAGTTCGCAGTCGCACAGGACCAGATGGTTGGTCCGCTGCTGTACGCGTTCTCGCTCGAGGAGCCCGGCGCAGCCGGTCGCCTGATCAAGGAAGCCGCCAAGGGCAACGACAAGCTGAAGGCTAAGGTCGTCGCCATCGGTGGTGAAGTGTTCCCGGCGAGCCACGTCGAGGTTCTGGCATCGCTGCCGACCCGCGACCAGGCCCTGGCAATGCTGGCACGCGTCCTGGCCGAGCCGGTCACGATGTTCGCCCGCGCCATCAAGGCTATCGGTGACAAGCAGAACGGTGGCGAAGCCGCTGAAGCTGCTGAACCGGCCGCCGAGACCGCCTGAGTTTCGACTATTTAGTGGTTCCTGACGGAACCTCAACCCAGAAAATCATCCAAAGGTAATTATCATGTCCCTTACCAACGAACAGATCGTCGACGCCATCGCCGAGAAGTCCCTGATGGAAGTGATGGAGCTGGTCAAGGCCATCGAAGAGAAGTTCGGCGTCTCCGCCGCTGCTCCGGTTGCCGCCGCTGTGGCTGGCCCGGCTGCCGTCGTTGAAGAGCAGACCGAATTCGTCGTCACCCTGAAGTCCGCTGGCGACAAGAAGGTTGAAGTCATCAAGGCCGTCCGCGCCATCACCGGCCTGGGCCTGAAGGAAGCGAAGGACCTGGCCGAAGCCGGCGGCGTCCTGAAGGACAATGCTTCGAAGGACGAAGCCGAGAAGATGAAGAAGGACCTGGAAGCTGCTGGCGCGACTGTCGAAGTCAAGTAAGCACTTCCCTTGCATCGTCATCGATTCACGGCGATGCAGCCAAGGCTGGGGGCGTAAGCCCCCGGCCTTTGGTCGTTTCATGCAATACACGATGTAAATGCGGAAAAAAGCCCAACACGGGCTGCGGTCACAACCTCGCCAGCCAGCGCCTCGCGCTGCAGCAGGGCAGTAGATGCAGACGAGTTGGCAGTTGGAAGTAGCAAGAGAAGGCGTGCTGGTGCCGGCAATACCAGCGACTTCCAACTGACAATTTCAAGTTTCCTTCGGGTCGTGGGCGCACGGCCCGCACAACAAGGTGGAAGACCTCATGACGTCCTATTCGTTCACCGAAAAAAAGCGTATCCGCAAGGATTTCGGCAAGCAGCGCTCGATTCTCGAAGTGCCGTTCCTGCTGGCCATCCAGGTGGACTCCTACCGTGATTTCCTGCAGGAAAACATCGATCCGGCCAAGCGCGCCGATTACGGCCTGCACGCTGCGCTGAAGTCGGTCTTCCCGATCGCCAGCTACAGCGGCAATGCCGCCCTGGAATACGTCGGCTACAAGCTGGGCGAGCCGGTCTTCGACGAGCGTGAGTGCCGTCAGCGTGGCATGAGCTACGGCGCGCCGCTGCGCGTGACCGTGCGCCTGGTCATCTACGACCGCGAGTCGTCGACCAAGGCCATCAAGTACGTGAAGGAGCAGGAGGTCTATCTGGGCGAAATCCCGCTGATGACCGAGAACGGCACCTTCATCGTCAACGGTACCGAGCGCGTCATCGTCTCGCAGCTGCACCGTTCGCCGGGCGTGTTCTTCGACCACGACCGTGGCAAGACCCACAGCTCGGGCAAGCTGCTGTACAGCGCCCGCATCATTCCTTACCGCGGTTCCTGGCTGGACTTCGAGTTCGACCCGAAGGACGCGCTGTTCACCCGTATCGACCGCCGCCGCAAGCTGCCGGTGTCGATCCTGCTGCGCGCGCTTGGCTACAGCAACGAAGAGATGCTGGCCGAGTTCTTCGAGATCAACACCTTCCACATCAACCCGGATGAAGGCGTCCAGCTGGAGCTGGTGCCGGAGCGCCTGCGTGGCGAGACCCTGGGCTTTGACCTCGCCGACGGCGACAAGGTCATCGTGGAAGCCGGCAAGCGCATCACCGCGCGCCACATCAAGCAGCTGGAAGCCTCGGGCATTGCTGCGCTGGCCGTGCCGGACGACTACATCGTCGGCCGCATCCTGTCGCACGACGTGGTCGATGCCTCGACCGGCGAACTGCTGGCCCAGGCCAACGACGAGATCAGCGACGAGCAGCTGCAGAACTTCCGCAAGGCCGGCGTCGATGCGGTGGGCACCCTGTGGGTGAACGACCTGGATCGTGGCCCGTACCTGTCCAACACCCTGCGCATCGATCCGACCAAGACCCAGCTGGAAGCCCTGGTCGAAATCTACCGCATGATGCGTCCGGGCGAGCCGCCGACCAAGGATGCCGCGCAGAACCTGTTCCACAACCTGTTCTTCACCTTCGAGCGCTACGACCTGTCCGCGGTCGGCCGCATGAAGTTCAACCGTCGCGTGGGCCGCAAGGAAACCACCGGCGAAGCCGTGCTGTATGACAGCAAGTACTTCGGCGAGCGCAACGACGAAGAGTCCAAGCGCCTGGTCGGTGCCCACGGCGACAGCTCCGACATCCTGGACGTGATCAAGGTCCTGACCGAGATCCGCAATGGTCGCGGCGTGGTCGATGACATCGATCACCTGGGCAACCGTCGCGTGCGTTCGGTCGGCGAAATGGCCGAGAACGTGTTCCGCGTCGGCCTGGTCCGCGTCGAGCGCGCGGTCAAGGAGCGCCTGTCGATGGCCGAGTCGGAAGGCCTGACCCCGCAGGAGCTGATCAACGCCAAGCCGGTTGCCGCTGCCATCAAGGAGTTCTTCGGCTCCTCGCAGCTGTCGCAGTTCATGGATCAGAACAACCCGCTGTCGGAAGTGACCCACAAGCGTCGCGTCTCGGCCCTGGGCCCGGGCGGCCTGACCCGTGAGCGCGCCGGCTTCGAAGTGCGCGACGTGCACCCGACCCACTACGGCCGCGTCTGCACCATCGAAACGCCGGAAGGCCCGAACATCGGCCTGATCAACTCGCTGGCCGTGTACGCCCGCACCAACAAGTACGGTTTCCTCGAGACCCCGTACCGCAAGGTCGTGGACGGCAAGGTCTTCGACGAAGTCGAGTTCCTGTCGGCCATCGAAGAAAACGAGTACGTCATTGCGCAGGCCAACGCCCTGACCAATGCCGACAGCGTGCTGACCGAGCAGTTCGTTCCGTGCCGTTTCCAGGGCGAATCGCTGCTGAAGCCGCCGGCGGAAGTCCACTTCATGGACGTCTCGCCGATGCAGACCGTGTCGATCGCGGCCGCGCTGGTTCCGTTCCTGGAGCACGATGACGCAAACCGCGCACTGATGGGCGCGAACATGCAGCGTCAGGCCGTGCCGACTCTGCGTGCGCAGAAGCCGCTGGTCGGTACCGGCATCGAGCGCGCCGTGGCGCGTGACTCCGGTGTGACCGTCAACGCCCGTCGTGGTGGCGAGATCGTGCAGATCGACGCCGCGCGCATCGTGGTCAAGGTGGTCGAGGAAGAAATCGTCGGTGCCACCGACGCCGGCGTCGACATCTACAACCTGGTCAAGTACACCCGTTCGAACCAGAACACCTGCATCAACCAGCGTCCGCTGGTCCAGGTGGGTGACGTCATCGCCCGCGGCGACGTGCTGGCCGACGGTCCGTCCACCGACATCGGCGAACTGGCCCTGGGCCAGAACATGCTGATCGCGTTCATGCCGTGGAACGGCTACAACTTCGAAGACTCCATCCTGCTCTCCGAGCGCGTGGTGGAAGAGGATCGCTACACCACGATCCACATCGAAGAGCTGACCTGCGTTGCGCGTGACACCAAGCTGGGGCCGGAGGAAATCTCCGCCGACATCCCGAACGTTTCCGAGCAGGCGCTGAACCGCCTGGACGAAAGCGGTGTGGTGTACATCGGTGCGGAAGTCCGCGCCGGCGACATCATGGTCGGCAAGGTCACCCCGAAGGGCGAAAGCCAGCTGACCCCGGAAGAGAAGCTGCTGCGCGCGATCTTCGGCGAGAAGGCTTCGGACGTTAAGGACAGCTCGCTGCGCGTTCCGCCGGGCATGGACGGCACCGTCATCGACGTGCAGGTCTTCACCCGCGACGGCATCGAGAAGGACAAGCGCGCCCGCCAGATCGAAGAGTCTGAAATCAAGCGCGTCAAGAAGGACTTCGACGACCAGTTCCGCATCCTGGAAGCCGCCATCTACATGCGTCTGCGTTCGCAGATCGTGGGCAAGGTGGTCAACGGTGGTGCCGGCCTGAAGAAGGGTGACGTCATTTCCGACGCCTACCTGGACGGCCTGAAGAAGGCTGACTGGTTCGCCCTGCGCATGAAGGACGAGGACGCTTCGGAAGCCATCGAGCGCGCACAGAAGCAGATCCAGGCGCACGAGAAGGAATTCGAGCGTCGCTTCGCCGACAAGCGCGGCAAGATCACCGCCGGCGACGACCTCGCCCCGGGCGTGCTGAAGATGGTCAAGGTGTTCCTGGCCGTGAAGCGCCGCATCCAGCCGGGCGACAAGATGGCTGGCCGCCACGGCAACAAGGGTGTGGTCTCCAACGTGGTGCCGGTCGAGGACATGCCGTACATGGCCTCGGGTGAAACCGTGGACATCGTGCTGAACCCGCTGGGCGTGCCGTCGCGTATGAACATCGGCCAGATCCTGGAAGTGCACCTGGGCTGGGCAGCCAAGGGCCTGGGTCGCAAGATCCAGGCGATGATGGAAGCCCAGGCTGCGGTTGCCGACCTGCGCAAGTTCCTGGACGACATCTACAACCACGACGACACCAACGTGGCCAACCGTGTCGACCTGTCGCAGTTCAGCGACGAGGAACTGCTGCGTCTGGCCCGTAACCTGACCGACGGCGTGCCGATGGCCACCCCGGTGTTCGACGGCGCCACCGAAGCGGAAATCAAGCGCATGCTGGAACTGGCCGACCTGCCGAGCAGTGGCCAGACCCAGCTGTACGACGGCCGCACCGGTGAAGCGTTCGACCGCCACACCACCGTCGGTTACATGCACTACCTGAAGCTGAACCACCTGGTCGACGACAAGATGCACGCCCGTTCGACCGGTCCGTACTCGCTCGTCACCCAGCAGCCGCTGGGCGGCAAGGCGCAGTTCGGCGGCCAGCGCTTCGGTGAAATGGAAGTCTGGGCGCTGGAAGCCTACGGCGCGGCCTACACCCTGCAGGAAATGCTGACGGTGAAGTCCGATGACGTGCAGGGCCGCAACCAGATGTACAAGAACATCGTCGACGGTGAGCACGAGATGGTCGCGGGCATGCCGGAATCCTTCAACGTCCTCGTGAAGGAAATCCGCTCGCTGGCCATCAACATGGAACTGGAAGACAACTGATCCATGCCGGCGCGGCGGTCCGCCGCCGCGCCGCTGGCAGTCAACTGAAAGCCCATCGACACAGCATTCCTCCTTCTGGAGAACACCATGAAAGACCTGCTCAACCTCTTCAACCAGCAGCGCCAGACGCTGGACTTCGACGCGATCAAGATCGCGCTGGCCTCGCCGGACCTGATCCGTTCGTGGTCCTTCGGCGAAGTGAAGAAGCCGGAAACCATCAACTACCGTACCTTCAAGCCGGAGCGTGACGGCCTGTTCTGCGCCGCCATCTTCGGGCCGGTCAAGGACTACGAGTGCCTGTGCGGCAAGTACAAGCGCATGAAGCACCGCGGCGTGGTCTGCGAGAAGTGCGGCACCGAAGTGACCCTGGCCAAGGTGCGCCGCGAGCGCATGGGCCACATCGACCTGGCATCGCCGGTCGCGCACATCTGGTTCCTCAAGTCGCTGCCGTCGCGCATCGGCCTGATGCTGGACATGACCCTGCGTGACATCGAGCGCGTGCTGTACTTCGAAGCCTACGTGGTGACCGAGCCGGGCCTGACCGCCCTGGAGCGCCGCCAGCTGCTGACCGAAGAACAGTACCTGACCGCCCGCCAGGAACACGGTGACGACTTCGACGCCGCCATGGGCGCCGAGGCCGTGTACGAACTGCTGCGCACCATCGACCTGCAGTCGGAAATGACCCGCCTGCGCGAAGAAATCGCTGCTACCGGTTCGGAAACCAAGCTGAAGCGCCTCACCAAGCGCATCAAGCTGATCGAAGCCTTCCTGGAATCGGGCAACCGTCCGGAATGGATGGTCATGACCGTGCTGCCGGTGCTGCCGCCGGACCTGCGTCCGCTGGTCCCGCTGGATGGCGGCCGCTTCGCGACCTCTGACCTGAACGATCTGTACCGCCGCGTCATCAACCGCAACAACCGCCTGCGCCGCCTGCTCGAACTGAGCGCGCCGGACATCATCGTGCGCAATGAAAAGCGCATGCTGCAGGAATCGGTCGATGCGCTGCTGGATAACGGCCGTCGCGGCCGTGCCATCACCGGCACCAACAAGCGCCCGCTGAAGTCGCTGGCCGACATGATCAAGGGCAAGCAGGGCCGCTTCCGCCAGAACCTGCTGGGCAAGCGCGTCGACTACTCGGGCCGTTCGGTCATCGTGGTCGGTCCGTACCTGCGCCTGCACCAGTGCGGCCTGCCGAAGAAGATGGCGCTCGAGCTGTTCAAGCCGTTCGTCTTCGCCAAGCTGCAGCGTCGTGGCCTGGCCACCACCATCAAGGCCGCCAAGAAGCTGGTCGAGCGCGAAGAAGCCGAAGTCTGGGACATCCTGGAAGAGGTCATCCGCGAACACCCGGTCATGCTGAACCGTGCGCCGACCCTGCACCGTCTGGGCATCCAGGCGTTCGAGCCGGTGCTGATCGAAGGCAAGGCCATCCAGCTGCATCCGCTGGTCTGCACCGCGTTCAACGCCGACTTCGACGGTGACCAGATGGCCGTCCACGTGCCGCTCTCGCTGGAAGCCCAGCTGGAAGCGCGTGCGCTGATGATGTCGACCAACAACATCCTGTCGCCGGCCAACGGCGAGCCGATCATCGTGCCGTCGCAGGACGTCGTGCTGGGTCTGTACTACATGACCCGCTCGCTGGAAAACAAGAAGGGCGAGGGCATGGCCTTCGCCAACATCGCCGAAGTAAAGCGCGCCTACGACAACCGCGTGGTGGAACTGCACGCACGCGTCAAGGTCCGCATCACCGAAGTGGTGACCGACGAAGAAGGCAACAAGCAGAACAAGACCTCGATCGTGGACACCACGATCGGTCGCGCCCTGCTGGCTGAAATCCTGCCGGAAGGCCTGCCGTTCGCGCTGGCCAACACCGAGCTGACCAAGAAGAACATCAGCCGCCTGATCAACTCCAGCTACCGCCAGCTGGGTCTGAAGGACACGGTCGTGTTCGCCGACAAGCTGATGTACACCGGCTTCGCTTACGCGACCCGCGCCGGCGTCTCCATCGGCATCGACGACATGCTGATCCCGGACGAGAAGAAGGGCATCCTCACCGAGGCCGAAGCCGAAGTGCTGGAAATCCAGGAGCAGTACCAGTCGGGCCTGGTCACCGCCGGCGAGCGCTACAACAAGGTGGTCGACATCTGGTCGCGCACCAATGAGCGCATCGCCAAGGCGATGATGGACACCATCGGTACCGAGAAGGTCGTCAATGCCAAGGGCGAGACCATCGACCAGAAGTCGATGAACTCGCTGTACATCATGGCCGACTCCGGTGCGCGTGGTTCGCAGGCGCAGATCCGTCAGCTGGCCGGCATGCGAGGCCTGATGGCCCGCCCGGACGGCTCGATCATCGAGACGCCCATCAAGGCGAACTTCCGCGAAGGCCTGAACGTGCAGGAGTACTTCAACTCCACCCACGGTGCCCGTAAGGGTCTGGCCGATACCGCGCTGAAGACCGCGAACTCGGGTTACCTGACCCGTCGTCTGGTCGACGTCGCGCAGGACGTGGTCATCACCGAGGTGGATTGCGGTACCACCGAAGGCCTGATCATGACCCCGATCGTGGAAGGCGGCGACGTGGTCGAGCCGCTGAAGGATCGCGTGCTGGGTCGCGTGGTTGCCGAGGACGTGTTCCTGCCGGGCAACGACGAAGATCCGATCGTCACCCGCAACACCCTGCTGGACGAAGCCTGGGTCGCCAAGCTGGAAGACGCCGGCGTGCAGAGCATCAAGGTGCGTTCGACGATCTCGTGCGAATCGGCCTTCGGTGTCTGCGGTCGCTGCTATGGCCGCGATCTGGCCCGTGGCCACCTGGTCAACATCGGTGAAGCGGTCGGCGTCATCGCCGCCCAGTCGATCGGTGAGCCGGGTACCCAGCTGACCATGCGTACGTTCCACATCGGTGGTGCGGCGTCGCGAGCTGCTGCGGTCGACAACATCACCGTCAAGACCACCGGTTCGGTCAAGTTCAGCAACCTCAAGTCGGTCGAGCACGCCAACGGCTCGCTGGTGGCAGTGTCGCGTTCGGGCGAAATCTCGGTGCTCGATGCCCACGGCCGTGAGCGTGAGCGTTACAAGCTGCCGTACGGTGCGACCATTACCTCGAAGGACGGTGATTCGATCAAGGCTGGCCAGACCGTGGCCAACTGGGATCCGCATAACCACCCGATCGTGTCGGAAGTTGCCGGCTTCATCCGCTTCATCGACTTCGTCGACGGCATCACCGTCATCGAGAAGACCGACGAGCTGACCGGCCTGGCGTCGCGCGAAATCACCGATCCGAAGCGTCGTGGTACCCAGGCCAAGGACCTGCGCCCGATCGTGCGCATCGTCGACGCCAAGGGCAACGACCTGTCCATCCCGGGCACCGATCTGCCGGCGCAGTACCTGCTGCCGCCGCGTTCGATCGTCAACCTGCAGGACGGCGCCGCCGTGGGCGTGGGCGACGTCGTCGCCAAGATCCCGCAGGAAGCGTCGAAGACCCGCGACATCACCGGTGGTCTGCCGCGCGTGGCCGATCTGTTCGAAGCCCGCAAGCCGAAGGATCCGGCGGTGCTGGCCGAGCGTTCGGGCATCATCAGCTTCGGCAAGGACACCAAGGGCAAGCAGCGCCTGATCATCAAGGACACCGATGGTTCGGAACACGAAGAGCTGATCCCGAAGTACCGGCAGGTCATCGTGTTCGAAGGCGAGCATGTCACCAAGGGTGAAACCATCGTGGACGGCGAGCCGAGCCCGCAGGACATCCTGCGTCTGCTGGGTGTCGAACCGCTGGCTGCCTACCTGGTGAAGGAAATCCAGGACGTGTACCGCCTGCAGGGCGTGAAGATCAACGACAAGCACATCGAGGTCATCACCCGCCAGATGCTGCGCAAGGTCGAGATCACCGACCAGGGCAGCAGCAAGTTCCTGAACGGCGAACAGGTGGAGCGCCAGCGCGTAATCGAGGAGAATGCGCGCCTGTCGACCCGCAACGAGCTGCCGGCGCACTTCGATCCGGTCCTGCTGGGTATCACCAAGGCATCGCTGGCGACCGAATCGTTCATCTCGGCCGCTTCGTTCCAGGAAACCACCCGCGTGCTGACCGAAGCTGCCGTCCGCGGCACCAAGGACAACCTGCGCGGCCTGAAGGAAAACGTCATCGTCGGCCGCCTGATCCCGGCCGGTACCGGTCTGTCGTACCACAGCAGCCGCCGCCGCGGCGCTTCGGGTCTCACCGACTCGGAGATGCAGGCCCTGACCGGCACCCCGGCGGCCGTTGAAGCTCCGGCCGTTGAAGCCGAAGCTGAACAGGCGTCTGGCGAAGAATGAGGTATCAGGTCCGGCCGCGAGGCCGGACCACCCCGTCGGTCCATCGACGGGATTGGGAAAGGGCAGGGGGGATCGTCCGCGATCCACCCGGTCAACCTGAACGGGGTGCACGGAGGCTCCCCAGTAACGTTCCAGGATCAGGAACGGGCTTGACAGGAGGCGTTTGACTGCTTTCCTGACAGGTTGCTACAATCGTCTGTCTCAGCAGGCCAGAATTTTGGCCTGCTTTAACATTTCCGCATCTCTGGCCGGATTTCCGGCCACCAATCAGAAGAACCTACTGATGGCGACGATCAACCAGCTGGTCCGCAAGCCGCGGCAAGCTACTACGTACAAGAGTGCCTCGCCGGCGCTCGACAAGTGCCCGCAGCGCCGTGGCGTCTGTACGCGCGTTTACACCACCACCCCGAAGAAGCCGAACTCGGCTCTCCGTAAGGTTGCCAAGGTCCGCCTGACCAACCAGGAAGAAGTCATTTCCTACATCGGCGGCGAAGGCCACAACCTGCAGGAGCACTCCGTGGTCCTGATCCGTGGCGGTCGCGTCAAGGATCTGCCGGGTGTGCGTTACCACACCGTTCGTGGCTCGCTCGACGCCGCCGGCGTTGCCAAGCGTCGCCAGGCCCGTTCCAAGTACGGCGCCAAGCGTCCGAAGGCATAAGGAGAGACCACTATGTCGCGTAAGGGTAATACTCCGCAGCGTTCCGTCCTGCCGGATCCGAAGCACGGAAGCGAAACCATCGCCCGTTTCATCAACATGGTCATGCTGAGCGGCAAGAAGTCGGTCGCTGAGAAGATCGTGTACGGTGCCATGGACGTCATCGCCGAGAAGAACGCCAACTCGATCGAGCTGGTGCAGAAGGCTCTGGACAACGTCGCTCCGGCGGTCGAAGTGAAGTCGCGCCGTGTCGGTGGTGCCACCTACCAGGTGCCGGTCGAAGTGCGTGCCTCGCGCAAGATGGCTCTGGCCATGCGCTGGCTGATCGACTCCGCGCGCAAGCGTGGTGAGAACACCATGCCGAAGAAGCTGGCTGCTGAACTGATCGACGCCTCGGAAAACCGTGGCGGCGCCATCAAGAAGCGCGAAGAAACCCACCGCATGGCCGAAGCCAACAAGGCCTTCGCCCACTACCGCTGGTGAGTTTGACGGCCTTGTAAAACAGGCAGGGCAGCACCACATCGGTGCTGCCTCGCGGCCCCGGAAGGGCTGCGCCAATCCGAAGGCCGCCGCAAGGCGGCGTTCGGCCATCCGAAATCCAAGAAATCTGAGAGGCTCCCCGTGGCCCGTTCCACTCCCATCGAGCGTTACCGTAACTTCGGCATCATGGCTCACATCGATGCCGGCAAGACCACCACGTCCGAGCGCATCCTGTTCTACACCGGCAAGAGCCACAAGATCGGTGAAGTGCACGACGGCGCCGCCACCATGGACTGGATGGAGCAGGAGCAGGAGCGTGGCATCACGATCCAGTCCGCTGCCACCACCGCGTTCTGGAAGGGCATGGACAAGTCCCTGCCGGAGCACCGCTTCAACATCATCGACACCCCCGGGCACGTTGACTTCACCATCGAAGTCGAGCGTTCGCTGCGCGTGCTGGATGGCGCGGTGTTCGTGCTGTGTGCCGTCGGTGGCGTGCAGCCGCAGTCGGAGACCGTGTGGCGCCAGGCCAACCGTTACAAGGTGCCGCGCATTGCGTTCGTCAACAAGATGGACCGCACCGGCGCCAACTTCTACAAGGTCCGTGACCAGCTGAAGGCCAAGCTCGGCGCTGTCGCCGTGCCGATGCAGCTGCCGATCGGTGCCGAGGATGGCTTCAAGGGCGTCGTCGACCTGCTGAAGATGAAGGCCATCCATTGGGATGAAGCCTCGCAGGGCATGAAGTTCGAATACGGCGAAATCCCGGCCGACCTGCAGGAAAAGGCTGAAGAAGCCCGTACCTTCATGATCGAAACCGCGGCTGAAGCCAGCGAAGAGCTGATGGAAAAGTACCTGGGCGGCGAAGAGCTGGCCGAGGCTGAAATCATCAACGCGCTGCGTACCCGTACCCTGGCCACCGAAATCGTCCCGATGTACTGCGGTTCGGCGTTCAAGAACAAGGGCGTGCAGGCCATGCTCGACGGCGTGATCCAGTTGCTGCCGTCGCCGGTCGACGTGCCGGACGTGACCGGTACCGACGTGGATGACGAAAACGTCGCCATGACCCGCAAGTCCGACGACAAGGCTCCGTTCTCGTCGCTGGCCTTCAAGATCATCACCGACCCGTTCGTCGGCGCGCTGACCTTCTTCCGTGTCTACTCGGGCACCCTGAACGGTGGCGACACCGTCCTGAACTCGGTGAAGGGCAAGAAGGAGCGCATCGGTCGCATCCTGCAGATGCACTCGAACAACCGCGAAGAAATCAAGGAAGTTCTGGCCGGTGACATCGCCGCTGCCGTGGGCCTGAAGGACACCACCACCGGTGACACCCTGTGCTCGATCGACCAGCCGATCATCCTGGAGCGCATGACGTTCCCGGAGCCGGTGATCTCGATGGCTGTCGAGCCGAAGACCAAGTCGGACCAGGAAAAGATGGGTCTGGCCCTGGGCCGTCTCGCGCAGGAAGATCCGTCGTTCCGCGTCAAGACCGACGAAGAATCCGGCCAGACCATCATCTCGGGCATGGGCGAGCTGCACCTGGACATCATCGTCGACCGCCTGAAGCGCGAGTTCAACGTTGAAGCCAACGTCGGCGCGCCGCAGGTGGCCTACCGCGAAACCATCACCCTGGCTGACGTGAAGTCGGACTACAAGCACGCCAAGCAGTCCGGTGGTAAGGGTCAGTACGGTCACGTCGTGATCGAACTGTCGCCGATCACCGCTGAAGACCGTGCCGATGCCAAGATCGCTCCGCTGATCAAGGACGACTTCCTGTTCATCAACGACATCACCGGTGGTGTGATTCCGAAGGAATTCATCCCGTCGATCGAAAAGGGCCTGCGCGAAACCATCACCAGCGGTCCGCTGGCTGGCTTCCCGGTGGTGGACGTGAAGGTCAAGCTGGTCTTCGGTTCTTACCACGACGTCGACTCCTCGGAAATGGCGTTCAAGCTGGCATCGTCGATGGCCTTCAAGCAGGGCTTCGCCAAGGCCAAGCCGGTTCTGCTGGAGCCGATCATGAAGGTCGAGATCGTGACCCCGGAGGATTACCAGGGTGACGTGATGGGCGACGTGAGCCGTCGTCGCGGCGTGCTGCAGGGTTCGGACACCACCGGTGACGGCTCCGCTTCGATCATCAACGCGATGATCCCGCTGGGTGAAATGTTCGGTTACGCCACTGCGCTGCGTTCGCAGACCCAGGGCCGCGCCACCTTCACCATGGAATTCGACCATTACGAGCCGGCGCCGAACAACATCGCCGAAGCCGTCATGAAGAAGGGCTGAGCCTCGCTCAGCCTCTCCTGAAACCACTTACGACAATCAAGGGATACAACAATGGCAAAGGGTAAGTTCGAGCGCACCAAGCCGCACGTCAACGTCGGCACCATCGGTCACGTCGATCATGGCAAGACCACGCTGACCGCCGCGCTGACCAAGATCGGCGCCGAGCGCTTCGGCGGCGAGTTCAAGGACTACTCGGCGATCGACGCCGCTCCGGAAGAGAAGGCTCGTGGTATCACGATCTCGACCGCGCACGTCGAATACGAATCCACCACCCGTCACTACGCCCACGTCGATTGCCCGGGCCACGCTGACTACGTCAAGAACATGATCACCGGTGCCGCCCAGATGGACGGCGCGATCCTGGTGTGCTCGGCCGCTGATGGTCCGATGCCGCAGACCCGCGAGCACATCCTGCTGTCGCGTCAGGTCGGCGTGCCGTACATCGTCGTGTTCCTGAACAAGGCCGACATGGTTGACGATGCCGAGCTGCTGGAACTGGTCGAAATGGAAGTCCGCGAGCTGCTGAGCAAGTACGACTTCCCGGGCGACGACACCCCGATCATCTCGGGTTCGGCCCGCCTGGCGCTGGAAGGCGACCAGAGCGACATCGGCGTGCCGGCCGTGATCAAGCTGGTCGATGCTCTCGACAGCTGGATCCCGACCCCGGAGCGTGACGTCGACAAGCCGTTCCTGATGCCGGTGGAAGACGTGTTCTCGATCTCGGGCCGCGGCACCGTGGTGACCGGTCGTATCGAGCGCGGCGTGATCAAGGTCGGCGAGGAAATCGAAATCGTCGGCATCCGTCCGGTGCAGAAGACCACCGTGACCGGCGTCGAAATGTTCCGCAAGCTGCTGGACCAGGGCCAGGCAGGCGACAACGCCGGTCTGCTGCTGCGCGGCACCAAGCGTGACGACGTCGAGCGCGGCCAGGTTCTGGCCAAGCCGGGTTCGATCAAGCCGCACACCAAGTTCGACGCCGAAGTCTACGTGCTGTCGAAGGACGAAGGCGGCCGTCACACCCCGTTCTTCAAGGGCTACCGTCCGCAGTTCTACTTCCGTACCACCGACATCACCGGTGCGGTTGAGCTGCCGGAAGGCGTCGAGATGGTGATGCCGGGCGACAACATCAAGATGGTTGTCACCCTGATCAACCCGGTCGCCATGGACGCCGGCCTGCGCTTCGCAATCCGCGAAGGTGG
>NZ_QETL01000036.1:0-35048 GCF_003105135.1 Stenotrophomonas sp. SPM
TCTAGATGCCAGTCGAGCAAGCTCGACGCTACGGAGCATGTCCATCCGTCACCAAGAAACTGTCGAAGGCGGGGGGCTGTGGGTTTGCGGGGTGTGAGCCGCATGGATGCGGCGACCAAGCCCCCATGGATGGGTTTACGGCGTCCCCGCAAACCCACAGCCCCCCGCCAGCCCCCAGTACAACCCAGAGCCATGAACACCGCCGTTGCTGTTGCCCTGGCTTGAAACGGGTGCCGGGCAGCGCCCGGCCGGGTATCCTTCCTGTCTGATGTCCGACCTCGTTCATGCCAGCCGCGAAGCCCTCAGCGAAGGCGGCGCGCTCGCCTCGCACCTGGATGCCTTCAACCCGCGTCCCGCACAGCTGCGCCTGACCGAGGCCATCGCCGACGCGCTGCAGCAGCGCGACCTGCTGCTGGCCGAGGCCGGAACGGGCACCGGCAAGACGTTCGCCTACCTGGTGCCGGTCCTGCTGTCCGGCCTGCGCACCATCATCTCCACCGGCACCCGCGCGCTGCAGGACCAGCTCTACCACCGCGATCTGCCGCGCGTGCGGCAGGCGCTGGGCGTGGGCCTGCGCAGTGCGCTGCTGAAGGGCCGGGCCAATTACCTGTGCCGCTACCGCCTGCAGCAGGCGCGGGGCGAGCCGCGTTTTTCCACCCCCGAACAGGCCGCGCAGTTCCAGCGCATCCTCGCCTGGTCCGGCCGCTCGCAGTTCGGCGACATCGCCGAGCTGGACGGCCTGGCCGACGATTCGCCGCTGCTGCCGATGGTGACTTCCACCGTCGACAACTGCCTGGGCACCGACTGCCCGTTCTGGGACGACTGTTTCGTCGTGCACGCGCGGCAACGCGCGCAGGCGGCCGACGTGGTGGTGGTCAACCACCACCTGCTGCTGGCCGATCTGGCGCTCAAGCAGGATGGCTTCGGCGAGCTGCTACCCGGTGCACAGGCCTTCGTCATCGACGAGGCGCACCAGCTGCCCGAACTCGCCGCGCAGTTCTTCGGCGAGGGCTTCGGCATGCGCCCTTGGCAGGAGCTGGCCCGCGACTGCCTGGCCGAGGCGCGTGGCGTCGGCGGTGCGCAGTCGGCGCTGCAGGAGCCGGTCGACCAGCTGCAGCAGGCGCTGCTGGCGCTGCGCCTGGCGATGGAAGGGCTGCCTTCACGCGGTACCCAGTGGCGCGCGTTGGCGATGCCGCAGGTGCGCGAGGGATTCGATACGGCGATGACCTGCCTGGTGGCGCTTGAACAGGCGCTGCAGCCGCTTCGCGAAGCCGCCGCCGGCCTCGATGCCTGCCATGCCCGTGCGCGCGAAGCGGTGTCGCGGTTGTCGCGCTGGCTGGGCGACGACGAGCCGACCCTGGATTTCGATGCCGATCCGGCCGATGCGGCCAGTGCGGCCAGTGCCGCAGATGTGCTCTGGTACGAACTCACCCCGCGCGGGTTCCGCTGCCAGCGCACGCCGATGGATGTGTCCGGGCCGCTGCGTGAGCACCGCGAGCGCAGCCGTGCGGCGTGGATCTTCACCTCGGCCACGCTGACCGTGGGCGGTGGCTTCGACCACATCGCCACCCGGCTTGGCCTGGACGATCCGCACACGCTGGTCCAGCCCAGCCCGTTCAACTGGCCCGAGCAGGCGCTGTGCTACCTGCCTGAAGGCCTGCCCGATCCCGCTGCGCGCGGCTTCGGCACCGCGCTCATCCAGGCCCTGCGGCCGGTGCTGCAGGCCTCGCAGGGCAGGGCGTTCCTGCTGTTCGCCTCGCACCGTGCGCTGCGCGAGGCCGCCGAGGCCCTGCGCGACGGGCCATGGCCCCTGTTCGTGCAGGGCGAGGCGCCGCGCGCCACGTTGCTGCAGCGTTTCCGCGATTCCGGCAATGGCGTGCTGCTTGGCTCGGCCAGTTTCCGCGAGGGCGTGGACGTGGTGGGCGAGGCGCTGAGCGTGGTGGTCATCGACAAGCTGCCGTTCGCCGCGCCGGACGACCCGGTCTACGAGGCGCGGCTGGAGGCGATCCGCAGCCAGGGCGGCAATCCGTTCCGCGACGAACAGCTGCCGCAGGCGGTGATTGCCCTCAAGCAGGGCGTGGGCCGGCTGATCCGCAGCGAGACCGACCGCGGCGTTCTGGTGCTGTGCGACCCGCGCCTGCTCAACCGCGGCTATGGCCGGGTATTCCTCGATTCGCTGCCGCCGTTCCGCCGCACCCGCGCGCTGGCCGATGTGCAGGCCTTCTTTGCGCCACAATGGACCCCCGTGGCCGACGACGCTGCCGCCCTGACCGTCCCGGCCCCCGCGCCGGGTCCCCAGCCGGCCCCCGGCGCCACGTTCCCCCTGTTCTGATTCCGTCCGATGAAACTGCTCGCCTTTGAAACCGCCACCGAAGCCTGTTCCGTTGCCCTGCATGTCGATGGGCAGGTGCTGGAGCGCTTCGAGATCGCCCCGCGTCGCCATGCCGAGCTGAGCCTGCCGTGGGCCGAGGCGCTGCTGGCCGAGGCCGGCATCAGCCGCCGCCAGCTCGATGGCATTGCCCTCAGCCGCGGGCCGGGAGCGTTCACGGGGGTGCGCCTGGCGATCGCGATCGCGCAGGGCATCGCCCTGGCGCTGGACCGGCCGCTGCTGCCGGTGTCGACGCTGCAGGTACTGGCGCTGCGCGCGCCGGCCGAGGAAACCCAGATCCTGTCGGCGATCGATGCGCGGATGGGCGAGTTGTACGTGGCGCGCTTCGAGCGCGTGGATGGCCTGCCGGTGGCCCTCGATGCCGAGCGTGTGTGCGCACCGGCGGCGGTGGCGTTGCCGGACGGGCTGCAGGCCTACGGCATCGGCACCGGTTTCGGCGCAGCCGATGGTGCGCTGGTGGCGCAGCTGGGTACGGGCCTGCGTGGTTTCGATGCAGCGGCATTGCCGCGCGCGTCGGACGTGCTGGCGCTGGCGGTGCCGGCGTTCGCGCGTGGCGAAGGCGTGGCGGCAGAGAAAGTCGAACCGGCATACCTGCGGGACAACGTGGCATTGACCCTGGTCGAGCAGCAGGCCGCCCGCGAGGCGAAGGCGAAAGCCAACGGCTGAGCCCCTCGTGGCGGCTCGCTGATCGCGGATTCGTGGGGTTGGCCGGGCGGATGGGCTGCGCAGGGGGCGCTGCAAGTCCCTCTCCGGGGCCCGGCCCAGCCGCTGGCGGCTGGGCGTTCGGTCGCTCGCGAAGCAGTGCTTCGCAAGCAAGGCGCCCTCACCCATGTAAGCTCGGTCGCCGCATCCATGCGGCTCACGCCCCTGCGCAGCCCACCCGCCGGCCACGGACAGTTTCCGTGCGCGTCCGCCACGGAAAATCAAAAAAGAAGAATCAAAGTCAGAAGCCGATCGCTTCGCTCGCATCCACGCGTTGCGTGGATGAGTGTCGACCAAGGTCGACACCTACCAAGAGCGAAGATGCGCCGCGATCTGTCAGAGGTGGGGCGGTGTGGCTGGGCAGGACCGTTGGCGGCATGGATGCCGCCATCGAGCCCCCATGGACGGGTTTACGGCGTGTCCTGACCAGCCATACCGCCCCGCCAGACCCACAGCCCAACCGCCGCTCTCGCTCCTGCAGTTGCTTCGGCCGTTGCCTCAGTGGGTCCCGGGCCGCAGGCCCGGGCAACAAAACTCCTACCGGTCGTCGCGCAGTTCGCCACCCGGCAGGAACACCCAGGTGCGGGTCACCTGCAGGATATCCACGCCATCATCCGTCTTCGGCAACGCCGGGAACGGCTGCGCCAGCTGGATCACCCGCAGTGCCGCCTCATCGAGCAATGGCGTGCCGCTGGTTTTCAGGATACGGCTGCTTTCCACGCTGCCATCGCGGCGCACCCCCACGCTGATCACCACCTGGCCAGCCAGCCGGCGCTGACGCGCTTCGTCCGGGTAGTTCAGGTTGCCCACCTGCTCGGCGCGGTCGACCCACGCACGCAGGTAGTTGGCGTAGGCATATTCGCGCGTGCTGGCCGAAACGAACTTGCGGTTTGGACGCTTGGCGTACTGCGCCGAGCGCAGGTGCACCTCGGCAGCCAGGCGAGCCATTTCCGCGTCGCGCTGCTCGCGCGCGGTCTGCGCCGCGTCCGGGGTCGGTTCCAGCGGGGTGGGGCGGGCCTGCGCCTGCGCCACGGTGTCCTCGCCATTGCGGCTGCTGACAACCCGCGCCTGCGGCGGCGGCACCGGCGCGGCCGACTGCTGTTGCTGCGGCACCGGGCTCAGCCCACTCTGTGCCTGCGGCACGATGCCGGTCTGGTTGTCGCGCGGCCGTTGCGCGCGGTCATGCTCGCCGCCGCCTTCCTGGCTGGCCGCGGCCAGGAAATCGGCCTGCTTCGGCGTCAGCGCCGTGCGGGTCTGGCTGAAGATCACTTCCAGCGTCGGCACCAGTGGTGCCTCGCCCTTCACGGCAAAGCCCACGCCCAGGATCAGCAGGGCGTGGACGATGACCGACAGGGCAAAGGTGGCCCCCAGCCGCTGCGCTTCGCGCGGCGGCGGGGCGAGCACGGCGGACGCGGCGTCCATCAGCGCAGGCCGGCCTCGATTGCGTCGAACAGGGTGCCGGCGATGTTCAGCCCGTACTGCGCGTCCAGCTCGCGTACGCAGGTCGGGCTGGTCACGTTCACTTCGGTCAGGTAATCACCGATCACGTCCAGGCCGACGAAGCGCATGCCGCGGCGCTTCATCTCCGGCCCGACCTGGCCGGCGATCCAGCGGTCACGCTCGCTCAGCGGGCGGCCTTCGCCGCGGCCACCGGCGGCCAGATTGCCGCGGAACTCGTCACCCTGCGGGATGCGCGCCAGGCAGTAGTCCACCGGTTCGCCGTCGACCAGCAGGATGCGCTTGTCGCCGGCGGTGATGTCGGGAATGAACTTCTGGGCCAGCGCCAGCTTGCGGCCGCCGTCGGTCAGGGTTTCCAGGATCACGTTCAGGTTCGGATCGCCTTGACCGCTGCGGAAGATCGAGCGACCACCCATGCCGTCCAGCGGCTTCAGCACGGCCTGGCCGTGTTCCAGGGCGAAGGCCTTCAGTGCCTTGGCGTCGCGGCTGACCAGGGTCGGCGGGCAGCACTGCGGGAACAGCAGGGCGGCCAGCTTCTCGTTGTAGTCGCGCAGGCCCTGCGGGTTGTTGATCACGCAGGCACCGGCGGCGGCGGCCACGTCCAGCACCTGGGTGTCATAGACGTATTCGGCATCGACCGGCGGGTCCTTGCGCATCAGTACGATCTGGCCCGGGCCGAACGCGGTGCGGCTGAATGCGCCAAGTTCGTACCAGTCGGAGGGGTCGTCGCGGACCTGCAGCGGGGCGGTCTGGGCCACCGCCACGCCGCCTTCCAGGGCCAGGCCGCCCGGCCGCACATAGTGCAGGGCGTGGCCGCGGCGCTGGGCTTCCAGCAGCATGGCGAAGGTGGTGTCCTTGGCGATCTTGATGTGGGCGATGGGGTCCATCACCACGATGACGTTCAACGGCATGGGTGCACCTGTCAGGCAAGGCGTTGATGGTAGCGGCAACGCCCCCCGCGTGCCTGCCCGGGGTGCTGCAACGCTGCGTCCGTCCAGCCGTCTGCGCAGTCATTGCCAAACCTGTCACGTTCAGCAAGCCGGCATCCCAAGCGCCGTGGGCGGCGCTTGAAGCGGGCGCGGAAAGTGCGATATAGATACGCCTTCGTAGCGGCCCCCAGCACAGAAGGGTCGCGCGCTTGGGGAAAGGCAATGACTGAAAACACGACTGCGGGCGGGGAGCTCGCAGGACTCCGGGTGATGGTCATCGATGACTCGAAGACCATACGCCGGACTGCGGAAACGCTGCTGAAGCGGGAAGGCTGCGAAGTGGTGACCGCGACCGATGGCTTCGAGGCCTTGGCCAAGATCGCCGACCAGCAGCCACAGATCATCTTCGTGGACATCATGATGCCCCGTCTCGACGGGTATCAGACCTGCGCGCTGATCAAGGGCAACCAGCTGTTCAAGGCAACGCCGGTCATCATGCTGTCCTCCAAGGACGGCCTGTTCGACAAGGCCCGCGGACGCATCGTCGGCTCGGAACAGTACCTGACCAAGCCTTTCACGCGGGAAGAACTGCTGGGTGCCATCCGCACATACGTCAACGCCTGACCAGGGGGGAAAGGCACAATGGCTCGTATCGTCCTGATCGAGGATTCACCGACCGACCGCGCGGTGTTCACCCAGTGGCTGCGCCGTGCCGGCCACGAGGTGCTGGAAGCGGACAACGCCGAGGATGGCCTGCAGCTGGTGCGTGACCAGGTTCCGCAGCTGGTGCTGATGGACGTGGTCCTGCCCGGCATGAGCGGTTTCCAGGCCACCCGCGCGATGTCGCGCGATGCGGCGATCAAGCACATCCCGGTGATCATCGTCAGCACCAAGGCGATGGAAACCGACAAGGCATGGGGCCTGCGCCAGGGCGCGGCCGATTACATCGTCAAGCCGCCGCGCGAAGAAGACCTGATCGCGCGGATCAACGAACTGGTGGCCTGATGCGTTCGCCCTTCGACATTCTTGAGGCCTACGAACGGCGCAGCCTGTCCCATGCGGTGCAGCTGCCCGGGCGGCAGTTCGCCGAGGACCTGTGGCGTGGCGTCGGCTTCCGCGTGGGCCAGCGCCGGCTGGTGTCCGATTTCCGCGAAGTGGTGGAAATCGTGCCGATGCCGCCGGTGACCCCGGTGCCCTGCGCGCAGCCCTGGCTGCTGGGCGTGGGCAACCTGCGCGGCAACCTGTTCCCGGTAGTCGACCTGAAGTACTTCCTGGAAGGCGCGCGCACCGTGCAGCAGGAAGGCCACCGCGTACTGATCATGCGCCAGGCCGGCGGCGACGTCGCCCTGACCATCGACGAGCTGTTCGGCCAGCGCAGTTTCGAACTGGGCCAGCAGGTCCAGGCCGGCACCCTGGCCGAAGGCCGCTACGGTCATTTCGTCGATCGCGCCTTCCATGCCGATGGCCATGACTGGGGCGTGTTCTCGCTCTCGTTGCTGTCGCGCACCCCTGAATTCCGGCAAGCCGCGGCCTGAGGCCGGGCAACGCCCCCTGCATTGAAGATCGAGGTTGAACGATGAGTACTGCTTCGGACGCCCCCAAGACCGGCAAGCTGCGGCTGGGCGGCAGCAACCTCTGGCTGGCCCTGCTGGCCCTGTCGATGATCCTGTTCGGTGTGAACACCGGCGTCTCCACCTGGCAGGGCAGCCGCCTGGCCGATGCCGGTTCCAAGGCCGCCGACCTGCAGGTGCTCTCGCAGCAGCTGGCCAACCAGGGCCGTGATGCGGTGGGTGGCAACGCGCAGGCGTTCACTGCCTTCAAGGCCACCCGCAACGCCATCGAGCAGAACGTGTCCACGCTGCAGGGCCGCTACGGCAACGAGCCGGGCGTGTCCAAGGCGATCACCACGCTGTCCGACACCTGGGCCCCGCTGGGCAAGCAGGCCGGCCAGCTGGTCGCCAGCGAGCCGGCGGTGCTGGCGCTGGCCGGCAACGCCAACAACTTCACCGGCGCGGTGCCGGGCCTGCAGGCCCAGCTGAACGAGCTGGTGCGCGCGATGTCCGCTTCCGGTGCACCCGCATCGCAGGTGTACAGCGCCCTGCAGCAGGTCGTGGTGGCCGGTTCGATGGCTCGCCGCGTGACCGAAATGCGCGCCGGTGGCGCCGCCGCGGCCGCCTCGGGCGACGCGCTGGCCCGCGACATCACCGTGTTCTCGCAGGTGCTCGATGGCCTGCGCAACGGCAACGAAGACCTCGGCATCACCGCCGTGCGCGGTGCCGGTGCGGTCGCTGCGCTGGAACAGTCGCAGCAGAAGTGGGAAGCGATGAAGCAGGACGCCGACGCGATCCTCGCCAGCTCGCGCCAGCTGTTCGCCGCGCAGTCCGCCGCCAACGCGCTGGGCCAGGGCTCCTCGCGCATGCTGGATGACAGCCGCAAGCTGTTCGAGGCGTTCTCCTCGTTCGGCTCGGTGTCCGATACCCGCCTGTTCCCGAACTTCTGGATCGGCGTCATCTCCGGTGCGCTGTCGCTGATCGCGATCATCGGCTTCGTTTCCACCAGCGTGCGCAGCCGTTCGCGTGAACAGGAACTGCGCTACCAGACCCAGGTGGAGTTCAACAGCCGCAACCAGCAGGCGATCATGCGGCTGCTGGACGAAATCTCCTCGCTCGGTGAGGGTGACCTGACCGTCAAGGCCTCGGTGACCGAGGACATGACCGGCGCCATCGCAGACGCCATCAACTACGCCGTGGACGAACTGCGCCACCTGGTGACCACCATCAACGACACCTCGGCCAAGGTCGCGGTGTCCACCCAGGAAACCCAGGCCACCGCCATGCAGCTGGCAGAGGCGGCGGGCCACCAGGCCAACCAGATCACCTCGGCCTCGGACCGCATCGGCGAAATCGCAGCGAGCATCGAACAGGTGTCGCGCAACTCGGCCGAGTCGGCCGACGTGGCGCAGCGCTCGGTGGTCATCGCCGCCGAGGGTGCCGGCGTGGTCCGCGAGACCATCCAGGGCATGGACCAGATCCGCGACCAGATCCAGGAAACCTCCAAGCGCATCAAGCGCTTGGGCGAGTCCTCGCAGGAAATCGGCTCGATCGTGGAACTGATCAACGACATTTCCGAGCAGACCAACATCCTGGCGTTGAACGCGGCTGTGCAGGCCGCGTCGGCCGGTGAAGCCGGCCGCGGTTTCGCGGTCGTGGCCGACGAAGTGCAGCGCCTGGCAGAACGTACCTCGGGTGCGACCCGACGCATCGAAAACCTGGTTCAGGCCATTCAGGCCGATACCAACGAAGCGGTGACCTCGATGGAGCAGACCACCGCCGAAGTGGTCTCCGGTGCGCGCCTGGCCGAGGACGCCGGTACCGCGCTGACCGAGATCGAGCGCGTGTCCAACGCCCTGAACACCCTCATCAAGAACATCTCCATCGCCGCCCAGCAGCAGTCCGCTGCGGCCTCGGACATCACCCGCACGATGGGCGTGATCCGCCAGATCACCGGCCAGACCTCGCAGGGTGCCGGACAGACCGCCGAGTCGATCGGCCACCTGGCGCAGTTGGCGGCCGACCTGCGTCGTTCGGTCGCCGACTTCAAGCTGCCGGCGTGACGCGGGCAGGGCGGCGAGCAAGGAATCATTCGATGAAGCATTTCCATTTCCCACGCCAGAACACGCGCGGCCTCCGCGCGGCGGCGACCGGAGCGCGTCCATGAGCAGCCTGCGCGATGCGATGAGCCATGCAGCGCTGGGCTGGGTCAAGCCGGAGCTGGACGAGACCCTGCGCCAGGTGCGGCACGAGGTCGAGTACTTCGTCGAGGACCCGGCCGACGGTGGCCGCATGCGCATCTGCGCCGGCTACCTGCACCAGGTGCAGGGCACCCTGCGCATGGTCGAGCTGTATGCCCCGGCGATGGTGGCCGAGGAACTGGAACAGCTGGCCGTGGCCGTCGGCGAAGGCCGCGTGGCCGACCGCGATGAAGCCTGCGCCACGCTGATGCGTGGCAGCGTACTGCTGCCCGATTACCTGGAACGCCTGCAGAACGGCCACCGCGATATTCCCATCGTGCTGATGCCGCTGCTGAACGATATCCGTGCCGCGCGTGGCGAAGAAGGCGTCAATGACAGCGTGCTGTTCGCTTTCGCGCCGGACAGCGTCAGCGCCACCGAGGCCGAGCTGGACCACGCCCGTGGCAGCCTGAGCGGCCGCAACCGCGAGCTGCTCGACACCGTCGGCAGCGCGGTCAAGGAAGAACTGCTGCAGGTCAAGGATGCCCTGGACCTGCACCTGCGTACCGGCGGTGCGCCGCAGCAGCTGCAGGAACAGGTGACCAAGCTGGGCGCGGTCGGCGACACGCTGGGCATGATGGGCCTGGGCGCGGCCCGCGGCGTGGTCGCGCAGCAGCGCGATGCGCTGCTGGCCGTGGTCGAAGGCCGCCAGCAGATCGACGAAGACATGCTGCTGGATATTGCCGGTGCGCTGCTCTATGTCGATGCTTCGCTGGACGACCAGGTCGCCCACCTGGGCGCCGGCGGCAGTGGCGAGGATGACCCGAGCGCGGTGGAGAACCGGCGCACGGTGGAAGTGCTGGCACACGAGGCGATCGCCAATTTCGCCGCCGCCCGCGAGCACTTCGTCGCCTTCATCGAAACCAGCTGGAACCACGCCGAACTGCAGGACGTGCCGCGCCTGCTGGGCGACGTGTCCGGTGCGCTGCGCATGCTCGACCTGGGCACCGCCGCCGATTACCTGCGCGGCGTGCAGCAGTACATCGAGGCCGAACTGATCGGCCGCCAGCGCGTGCCCAGTGGCCGCCAGCTGGACACGCTGGCCGATGCCATGGCCAGCCTGGAGTACTACCTGGAAGCGCTGCGTGACCGCCGCCCGGGTCGCGAGGACATCCTCGACATTACCCGCAGCAGCCTGGAAACCCTGCGCTACTGGCCGCTGCCCGAGCGCAGCAGCACGGTGGCCGAGACCGAGGCCGACGCGGATCCGCTGCAGCCGATCGAGCGCGAGATCGTGCCGCTGGCCGCCGCAGCGCTGCAGCTGGAGCCGGTGGAGATCGCCGTGCAGCCGGCCGCACCGGCGCCGGGCGAGATACCGCCGCCGCTGCCGGACTTCACCTTCGATCCGCTGCCGGCTGCGCCGGTGGCCGACAACAGCCTGATGTTCGGCGCGCTGGGCGGGCAGGGCATCGCCGCATCCACGCCGGAGCAGGCCGAACCGGCACCGTTGTTGTTCGCCGCCTCCACCGCACCGGTGCCGAGCGTGCCACAGTGGGAGCTGGGTGGCCATGACGCCGCGCCTGTCGCCGATGAGCGCGCACCGACCTTCAACAGTTTCGATCCGGTCAGCTTCGAGCACGACGCTACGGCCCAGAACGTCGCCCCGCAGTGGTCGTTGTCCGACGTCGCAGCATCGCAGGCCGATGATGGCGACGCGCTGGTGCTGGAAGACAGCGTCGAGGACTTCGGCGTTGCCGCGCTGGACGACGCCGCAGGCGCTTCGCTGGAGCTGGCGGCCGTGCCCGTGTTCGACCCGGTGGCTGCCGAGCATGATGGCCCGGCCGTGCTGGCCGACGAGGTGGTGTTCCACTTCGACAACAGCGCACTGGACAACGCCGACGACGTGCTGTCGCTGCAGGCGATGGAAACGCTGTCGCTGGACGAGGAAGACGACGCGCTGCAGCCGGTGCTGGAGATCGTCGACGCGGTTGAAGCCGCGCCGGTCGAGGTGCTGGAGCTGGAGTCCACCACGACGATCGAGCCCGTCGAGCAGATCGACATGGCCGATGTGGTTGCCGAAGCGGCGCCGGTTGAAATGATCGAGGCCCTGGCCGCCGCCGAGACCGGCGCCGACGAGGTCCTGGCCACTGCCGCCGTCCCTGCCGCGACCGTGTCCCTGGTCGACGTCGACACCATCGCGCCGATCGATTTCAGCGAGGCCGATGCGCAGTTCTTCGCCGAACTGAGCGCGGCTGCCGCCGAGTTCAATCCGCAGGCCACGCCGGCCACTCCGGCACCGGAAGCCACTGCCGTGGCTGCCGAAGCCGCCGGCTTCGAAGCGGGCTTCGACGACGATGCCGAGAACATCGACCAGGACATCCGTGAGGTGTTCCTGGAAGAGTTCGATGACGAGCTGGGCAATCTCGGCACGCTGCTGCCGGCCTGGCGCATGCAGCCGGACAACATGGACCGGCTGCGTCCGATCCGCCGCATCTTCCACACCCTCAAGGGCAGTGGCCGCCTGGTCGGCGCCCGCACCCTCGGCGAGTTCGCCTGGAAGATCGAGGGCATGCTCAACCGCGTGCTCGATGGCAGCCGTGCGGCCACCCCGGCCGTGCTGGCGATGGTCGACCATGCCAACACCGCGCTGCCGCAGCTGAATGCCGCGCTGCGCGATGGCCAGCGCGTGACCGTGGACCTGCAGGCGATGCAGGCCATCGCCGACCGCGTGGCCGCCGGTGAGGAAACCTTCTACGTGCCGCTGCCGGTGGCCGCCGCACCGCAGCCGGTGGCGCAGGCCGAAGTTGTGGCCGACGTGACGGTGCTGGACGACGCCGCTGCCGTGGAAGAGGCGCTTACCGCCGACACCGTGGCCGAGCTGGTCGGTACGCCAGCCAACATCGACAGCGTGCTGCGCGAGATCCTGGAAGCCGAGGTGGAAGTCCACCTGGCGACCCTGCAGCAGTGGCTGCAGTCGGCGCAGCAGGCCGAGCAGCCGGTGAACGATGCGCTGCTGCGCGCGGTGCACACCATGAACGGCGCCTTCGCGATGACCGAAGTGCCGGAGATTACCGCCGTTACCGGTGCCGCCGAGTCCTACATCAAGCGTGCGCTGGCCGCCGAAGTGGTGCCGGGTGCCGAGGCGCTGGGTGCGCTGGAGGCCACCGCGCAGGCGATCAGTTCCACCATGGACGCGCTGCAGGCCGAACAACCGCGCATCGCGCCGCAGGCCGAGCTGGTACAGCGCCTGCAGGCGCTGGCCGGTGAACTGCCGGAAGCGCGCTGGCCGATGGTCGGTCTGGAAATGGGCGACGAAGATTTCGACGAAGCCGAAGCCGAAGCCGGTCTGGAGGCTGCCGAACTGACTGGTGGCGAAGACCTGTCGCGCTACTTCGACGCCGGCTGGCCGTCGATGCCGGAGGCCGCTGCCTCGCTGCCGAGGGTGATCGAAGCGGACGCTGCCGTTGAAGCCATCGAAGCCGATGGCGTTGCTGAAACCGCTGAAACCGCCCGGGACACTGCTGAAGTCGCGCCAGTTGCGATCGATGTGGACGCCGCCGGCCTGACCGCCGTCGACGATCTGTCGCCGTACCTGGACGCCAGCGCGCTGCCGGTGGATGACCGTGATCTGGAAGACGCCGTGGTTGCGGCGGAAGATGACGCAATTGCCCTAAGCTCGCTGCCGCAGTCGCCGGCCGTCGAGGCGGTTGACGAAGACATCGAGCCATTGGCGCTCGACAGCGACGCAACCAGCCTTCAGGATGAAATGGCTGTGCCGGGCTTCGCAGAACCGGTCACGCTGGAGGCCGCGCTCGAAGCCGGCCTGCACGTGATCGAGGACGAACAGGCGCAGGGCGAGGACGGCCAGTGGCCGGTGCTCGGCCTGCAGGCCAGCGAACTCGCGCCGGGCGAGGCGGAAGCCTTTGCCGAGGATGCGGACGTCGGCGGGGAGGCGGCGGTCGGTGAAGGAGAGAGCGCCGACCTGCCGTCCCCGGCGACGGTGAATGACGACGTGTTGGTTGACGACGCGACCGATGAGGTGGCCGCACCGGTGCGTCTGTTCGAGATGGAAGAGGCGCCGGGCCACAGCCAGGACGCCGCCGAAGTCGCGGTCGTCGCAGCCGAAGCCGTTGAACCGGAAGCCATCGAAGCCGAATCCGTCGAAGCCGAAGCCGATCAGCTCGACTTCACTGTCTACGATCGCGAGCTGGTCGACATCTTCGTCGAGGAAGGCAAGGACCTGCTCGACCATTGCGATGGCCTGATCAGCGAACTGCGCGATGCACCGCAGGACCGCGAAGTGGTGGCCGGCCTGCAGCGCGACCTGCACACGCTCAAGGGCGGTGCACGCATGGCCGGCATCAACGCCATCGGCGACCTCGGCCACAGCATCGAATCTTTGCTGGAAGCCGTGGCCGCTGGCCGCACCGAAATCGAGCGTCCTGACGTGCAGCTGCTGGAGCGTGGTTTCGACCGCCTGCACCAGCTGCTGACCCGTACCGGCGACCACCGCGTGGTCGAGCCGCCGCAGGATCTGGTGGAGGCGTTTGAAGCGCGCACCCGCAGCGAGGCTGCCGCTGCTGCCAAGGCTGCTGCAGCCAGCACCGACCCGGCTGACGAGGCACCGGTGGCGACCGTGCCGCTGGCCCTGGCTGATGCGCCGCTGTCGGCACCGCTGCCGGTGGAAGGCGCGCCTGAGGAAGATCCGCTGGCGCGTCCGCAGCAGGAACAGGTGCGCGTGCGCGCCGACCTGCTCGACCGCCTGGTCAACCACGCCGGTGAAGTGGCGATCTACCGCTCGCGCCTGGAGCAGCAGCTGGGTGCCTTCCGTGGCGCCATGGGCGAACTGGAGCGCACCAATGCGCGACTGCGCGACCAGCTGCGTCGACTCGACCTGGAAACCGAGGCGCAGATCGTCGCCCGCTACCAGCGCGAGCAGGACCAGGCCGACCAGAAGTTCGATCCGCTGGAACTGGACCGTTTCTCCACCCTGCAGCAGCTCAGCCGTGCGCTGAACGAATCGGCAGCCGACCTTGGCGGCCTGCAGGGCGTGCTGGACGATCTGTCGCGCCAGTACGACTCGCTGCTGCAGCAGCAGTCGCGCGTCAGCTCGGAGCTACAGGACGGCCTGATGCGTGCGCGCATGGTGCCGTTCGATGGCCTGGTGCCGCGCCTGCGCCGTGTCGTCCGCCAGGCCGGTATGGACACCAGCAAGCAGGTGCATCTGACCCTGGAAGGTACCCACGGCGAACTGGACCGCAACGTCCTGGACCGCATGGTCGCGCCGCTGGAACACATGCTGCGCAACTCCGTGGCCCACGGCCTGGAAGCACCGGACCAGCGTCGCGCCGCCGGCAAGCCGGAAGAAGGCGAGATCGCCATCCGCCTGCACCGCGAAGGCTCGGAAATCGTGCTGGAGGTGGCCGATGACGGTGCCGGCCTGGACCGCGAGGCGATCCGTCGCCGCGCCATCGACCGTGGCCTGCTGGCCGCCGATGCGTCGCCGAACGAACAGGAACTGGACAGCCTGATCTTCGCCGCCGGCTTCTCCACCGCCGACCAGGTCAGCCAGCTGGCCGGCCGCGGCGTGGGCATGGACGTGGTGCGCAACGAAGTGCGCCAGCTCGGTGGCTCGGTCGACATCCAGTCGGTGCGTGGCCAGGGCGTGCGCTTCACCCTGCGCCTGCCGCAGACCCTGGCCGTCACCCAGGCCGTGTTCGTGCAGATCGGCGAAACCACGTTTGCCGTGCCGGTGGCGTCGGTCAGTGGTATCGGCCGCCTGTCGCGCGAGCGTTTCGAAGCCGCCGACAGCAGTTACCGCTACAGCGGCGAAGACTATCCGCTGTACGACCTGGGCAGCCTGGTCGGCCAGGCGCCGGCGCGTGCCGACGGCCAGGACCAGGTGCCGCTGCTGCTGGTCCGCGCCGGCGACCTGCGTGCTGCCGTGGCGATCGACCAGGTGCTGGGCAACCGCGAAATCGTGGTGAAGCCGGTCGGCCTGCAGATCGCCTCGGTGCCTGGCATCTACGGTGCCACCATCACCGGCGATGGCCGCGTGGTGGTCATCCTCGACGTGGCCCCGCTGGTGCGCCGTTACCTGGCCAACCCGATCGCGCCGGTGCAGGACAACGCGCCGCGCCTGGAGCGCCAGGTTCCGCTGGTGATGGTGGTCGACGATTCGCTGACCATGCGCAAGGTGACCGGCCGCATCCTGGAACGCCACAACTTCGAGGTCAGCGTCGCCCGCGACGGCGTCGAGGCCTTGGAGCAGCTGGAAGAGCGCGTGCCCGACCTGATGCTGCTGGACATCGAAATGCCGCGCATGGACGGTTACGAGCTGGCCACCGCGATGCGTGCCGACCCGCGCTACAAGGATGTGCCGATCGTGATGATCACCTCGCGCAGCGGTGACAAGCATCGCCAGCGCGCCTTCGAGATCGGCGTGCAGCGCTACCTGGGCAAGCCGTACCAGGAGCTGGACCTGATGCGTAACGTGTACGACCTGCTGGGGATCGCCCGTGTCCGTGAGTGACGTCAATCCGGTTCCGGCCGTTGCCCTGCTGGCCCGTCCGGGCGCTGCTCGGGAGCGCCTGCGCGAGGCGCTGGCGCATGCCGATGTGCAGATCGTGCTGGAAGATGACCCGACCACGCTGGAGCCGCAGGCGCTGGCCGATGCGCATCCGCAGTTCGTGGTGATCGCCCTGGAAGCGGCCATCGAGGACGCGCTGGAGCGGCTGGAGCCGGCACTGTCGGCACCGGGCCTGACCCTGGTGTTCGACGAAGCCGAACTGGCCGCGCGCCGCGACGGTTGGGAAGCGCAGCGCTGGGGCCGCCATCTGTCGGCCAAGCTGCACGGCCACCAGCAGGTGCTGCCGCCGGGCGCCGAAGACGAACCCAGCCTGCAGCTGGAACCGGGCCGGCCTTCGCCGCCGCCGGTACCGCCGAAGGATGAAGTCCTGTACGCGCACATGGAGCAGGCCCAGGACTGGGCCGGCGACGTGCCGGCCGACAGCCTGTACACCACACCTGCACCGCCGCTGACGTTCGCTGAACCGATGTCGCTGGAACAGCACCTGGCCGCGTTGCAGGCGCAGACGCCGGAGCCCGCTGCCGATGCAGTGGAGGCGCCGGCGGACGATGCGCTCGTGCCGCCGCCGGTGTCCTTCGATCACACTGCCTGGTCGCTGGTCGACGAGGCCGCCGACACACCGGCCGCCGCCCCGCCCACGCGCGACGAGCCGGTAGCCGCACCGTCCTTCGACACCGGCCGCCTGAGTCTGGTCGACCTGGATGCCGGCCTCCCTGCCGGTGCACGCGCCGGGGCGCTGCTGGTGCTGGCCGGCATCGGTGGACCCGATGCGCTGCGCCGCCTGCTGGGCGCGCTGCCGACCGGGCTGGCCGTGCCGGTGCTGGTGCACATGCGCCTGGACGGGGGCCGCTACGGCAACCTGGTCAAGCAGATGGCACGGGTATCGCCGCTGCCGGTGCAGTTGGCCGAGGCCGGCCGCCGCGCGACGCCGGGCGAGGTCCACATCCTGTCCGACGACATCGGCGTGCGTGCCGCCGCCGATGGCCTGCATTTCCAGACCGACCCGCTGGGTATCTCGATTGCCACGCTGCCGGCCGAACACAGCGCCCTCGTCCTGCTCAGTGGCGCCGACCTGGCCCATGTTGGCCCGGCCCTGGACCTGGCCGAGGCCGGTGCCTGGGTGGCAGGGCAGGTGGGTGAGGGCTGCTATGACCCCGCCGCGGCAACCGCCGTGGTCGCTGCCGGCATGGTGGCCGGTGAACCGCAGGAACTGGCACAGGCCATCGCCGCGCGCTGGGCCGTGGACGAGGACAACGGAGAGACGCCATGAGCTACGCGAACAACGATGAGATCCGTGGCGTCCTGATCCAGTCCGGTGGCGAGCGCGTGCTGCTGCCCAATGCAACGGTGGCCGAAATGATGTCGCGCGTGGCGGTGGAACCGGTGGCCGATGCGCCGCGCTGGCTGGTCGGGCAGATCGCCTGGCACGGCTGGCAGGTGCCGCTGCTGTCCTTCGCCCGCCTGTCCGGGCTGGGCGATGAAGTGGTGGGCGGGCACAACAAGGTGGTGGTGCTGAAGGCTCTCAGCGGCAATGCACAGCGCCCGTACTACGCGCTGCTGACGCAGAACTTCCCGCAGCTGATCTCGGTGCCGCGCGACGGCCTGCTGGCCGACGCTTCGGAAGAAACCCTGCCGGAGATCGTGCACATGCGCGTGCTGCTGGGTGAAAAGAGCGCGCTGCTGCCGAACCTGGACGCACTGGAATCGGCGCTGGATTCGCTGGCCGCCTGATCATCCGCCGGGCATGGCCCGGCGCTACCAGGCTGCGCCGGGTGATTGCGGACGGTAGCGCCGGGCCATGCACGGCGAGCGCAGCGGTCACGGTGATCCTTCGCCTTACCCCAGATCCCCCAACCGCGCCTGCAGCGCCGCGATCGCGGCCAGACCGGCGGTTTCCGTGCGCCGGATGCGCGGCCCCAGCTGCAGGCCCTGGAAGCCTGCGGTGGCGAGCTGGTCACGGTCACGCGGCGACCAGCCACCTTCCGGACCGATCGCAATCACGATGCCACCCGCCGGCGCAGCTTCAAGCGTCGACAGCCGGTGTGCGCCCAGCGGGTCCAGGGTCAGCCGCAGCGTATCGGCCGGCAGCGCGGCTGATGCCTGCACCAGCGACAGCGGCGGACCCACCTGTGGAATGCGCGCGCGCCCGGACTGCCCGCAGGCCGACGTCACCACGTTGTTCCAGTGCGCCACGCGCTTCTCGGCACGCGCCGCGTCCAGCTTCACCTCGGTGCGCTCGGCGTTGACCGGCACGATGGCGCTCACGCCCAGTTCGGTGGCTTTCTGCAGGATCAGGTCCATCTTCTCGCCACGCGCAATGCCCTGCAGCAGGGTGATGGCCAGCGGCGATTCGTTGTCCACCGCCTGCACCGCGTCGATGCGTACCTGCACTTCGCGCTTGCCGGCAACGGTCAGCGTCGCGCTGTAGTCGTGGCCATCGCCGTTGAACAGCACGCAGGTATCGCCTTCGCGCAGGCGCATCACCCGCACCAGGTGGTTGGCCGTCTCTTCCGGCAGGGTCACGGTCTGGCCGCTGTGCAGCGCCAGGTCGATGGGGCAGCGGGTCACGCGCATGCAATCGCCTCGTCGATGGCTGCCAGCGTGGTATGTGCCAGCAGCTCCAGTTGTTCGTCATCCACGCTGTAAGGTGGCATCCAGTACAGCACGTCGCCCAGCGGGCGCAGTACCACGCCGCGCTTCAGCGCGGCCTTGTAGGCGTGCAGGCCAAGCCGCAGCGCCGGGTTGAACGGGGTGCGCCGGTTGCCGTCGCGCGACAGCTCGAAGGCCACCACCATGCCGGCCTGGCGCACGTCGGCCACGTGCGCATGGTCGGCGAAGGGTGCGGCCAGCGTGCCCATCACCGCGGCGGTGCCACGGTTGCGCGCGATCACGTCCTCGTCGCGGAAGATGTCCAGCGTGGCCAGGGCCGCCGCACACGCCAGCGGGTTGCCGGTGTAGCTGTGCGAATGCAGGAACGCGCGCTCGCGCGAATCGTCGAGGAAGGCGTCGTACAGCGCCTGCGTAGCCAGCACCGCGGCCAGCGGCAGGAAGCCGCCGGTCAGGCCCTTGGACAGGCACATCAGGTCGGGCATCACCCCGGCCTGTTCGCAGGCGAACATCGTGCCGGTGCGGCCGAAGCCGGTGGCGATCTCGTCGGCGATCATGAACGCGCCGTGCGCATCGCACAGCTCGCGCACGCGCTGCAGGTACACCGGGTCATGCATGCGCATGCCGCCTGCGCACTGCAGGCGCGGTTCCAGGATCACCGCGCAGATTTCGCCGGGGTGCTGGTCGAACAGGGTCGCCAGCCCATCGGCGGCCTGTCGCGCACGGTCGGCCGCGCTTTGCCCCGGTTCGGTCAGGTAGGCATCGGGGGAGGGCGCGAACAGGCCCTCGGCCAGCAGCGGCGCGTACACGCGGCGGTACAGCGGGATGTCGCCCAGCGCCAGCGCGCCCAGGGTCTCGCCGTGGTAGCCGTTCTCCAGCGCGATGAAGCGCGTGCGCCGGGTCTCGCCGCGGTTCTGGAAGTACTGGAAGGCCATCTTCAGCGCCACTTCCACCCCGGCCGAGCCATTGTCGGCGTAGAACACCTTGGCCAGCGGCGCGCGACCGGGCTGGCGCGGTGCCAGCGTCAGCAGGCGTTCGGCCAGGGTGATTGCCGGCTCATGGCTGAACCCGGCCAGCATCACCTGTTCCAGCTGCCCGGCCTGGGCGGCGATGGCCGCGCCGATGCGCGGCTCGGCATGACCGAACAGATTCGTCCACCAGCTGCTGACCGCGTCCAGATAGCGGTTGCCGTCGTGGTCGATCAGCCAGGCGCCCTGGCCACGCGCGATCGGCACCAGCGGCAGGGTGTCCGGATGCTCGCGCATCTGCGTGCACGGGTGCCACAGCACCTGCAGATCGCGTTGCTGCCACTGCCGGGCCAGCGGGGAGGGGGTTGGGTCTGCTAGCATTTCGGGCTCATGAACATGTTGCTGCCTGCACATTCTATCGGCCCCGGCGCACGCGCCGGCCGCCGCGGAGATTCCGCATGAACGACGACCGCAGCGGCCGTCGCCTGCCGATCATCCACCGGATCACCGACGAGGAGAACGGCCCTTTCCAGCGCCAGCACCTGGACCTGGAGTTCTCCAACGGGGAACACCGGCGTTTCGAGCGCCTGGTCAGCCGTGGCCATGGTGCCGTGGTGGTGGTGCCGATGCTGGACGAGGAGACCGTGCTGCTGGTGCGTGAATACGCCGCCGGCGTGCACCGCTACGAGCTGGGCCTGGTCAAGGGCCGCATCGATGCCGGTGAAACGCCTGAACAGGCTGCCGACCGCGAACTGAAGGAAGAGGCCGGCTACGGCGCGCGCCAGGTCGACGTGCTGCGCGCGATGACCCTGGCGCCGACCTACATGAGCCACCAGTCGTGGCTGGTTGTGGCGCGCGACCTGTACCCGGAAAAGCTGGCCGGCGACGAGCCGGAAGAGCTGGAAGTGGTGCCGTGGAAGCTGGCCGAGCTGGACCAGCTGATGCTGCGCGAGGACTTCTCGGAAGGGCGCTCGCTGGCCGCGTTGTTCATCGCGCGTCAGTGGCTGCAGGGGCGCCGATGATCAAGCTGACCACCGAGCTGCGCGAGACCACGATCGCGATCGCCCAGCAAGCGGGGCAGGCGATCATGCAGGTCTACAGCGATGGTTTCGACGTCACCCTGAAAGCCGACGACAGCCCGGTGACCGCAGCCGATCTCGCCGCCGACCGGGTCATTCAGCAGGGCCTGCGCCAGCTGACCCCCGACCTGCCGATCCTCTCCGAGGAATCGGCGCTGGTGCCGTGGGAACAGCGCCAGCACTGGGGCGCCTACTGGCTGGTCGACCCGCTGGATGGCACCCGCGAATTCGTCAAGCGCAACGGTGAGTTCAGCGTCAACATCGCGCTGATCTACCAGGGCGCGCCGGCCTTCGGCGTGGTCCAGGCACCGGTTACCGGCATCGTCTGGCACGCCATGCGTGGCGAGCTGGCCTACCGCCGCCAGGGCCTGCACGACAGCGTGCTGCGTACCCGCACGCCTGCCACCGCACCGCTGCGGGTGGCGGCCAGCCGCTCGCACCGCTCGCCGGAAACCATTGCCCTGCTCGAACGCATGGGCGACATCGAAACGGTGGCGCAGGGCTCTTCGCTGAAATTCTGCCGCATTGCCGAAGGCGGGCTGGATGTGTACCCGCGGCTAGGCCCGACCTCCGAATGGGACACCGCAGCGGGTCAGTGCGTACTGCACGCCGCAGGTGGCGCGGTGCTGTCGGCCATCACCGGCAAGCCGTTCCGCTACAACCGCCGTACCACGCTGCTGAACGGTGATTTCATCGCCCTTGGCGATACCCGCCTGCCGTGGCGTGATTGGCTGTCCGACTGACCCTTGGAGCCCGCATGAGCGATACCCCCACCGCCGGCAGTGCCGCCAGCGCCGAACTGGAGCGCCTGCTGGCGATCATGGCGCGCCTGCGCGATCCGCAGGGGGGCTGCCCCTGGGATCTTGAGCAGACCTTCGCTACCATCGCCCCGTACACCATCGAAGAGGCCTACGAGGTCGCCGATGCGATCGACCGCGGCGACCTGGATGACCTGTGCGACGAACTCGGCGACCTGCTGCTGCAGGTCGTGTTCCATGCGCGCATGGCGGAAGAGCAGGGGTCATTCGCCTTCGCCGATGTGGCCCGTGCGATCAGTGACAAGATGCAGCGCCGGCATCCGCATGTGTTCGCCGATGTCAGCGTGGACGACGCCGATGGCGTGATGCGCAACTGGGATGCGATCAAGCGCGCCGAGCGCGCCGCCAAGGGCGACCCGGATACCTCGGCACTGGCGGGCATCTCCCGCGGGCTGCCCGAATGGCAGCGTGCGGTGAAGCTGCAGTCGCGCGCGGCCAAGGTCGGCTTCGACTGGCCCGGCCCGCTGCCCGTACTGGACAAGGCCGCCGAGGAGCTGCAGGAACTGCGCGAGGAATTCGAGCGCGGCGACATCGCCGGCAACAAGGCGCGGCTGCAGGAAGAGCTGGGTGACCTGCTGTTCGTCTGCGCCAACCTGGCCCGCCATGCCGACATCGACCTGGGCGCGGCGCTGCGCGGTGCCAACCACAAGTTCGAACGCCGCTTCCGCGCCATGGAAGCGCAGGCGGGCGCGCAGGGCGAAAGCCTGGCCGCGCTGGACCTGGATGCGCAGGAGGCGCTGTGGCAGCACGCCAAGGCCACGGAGAAGGCGTGAAGACCCTCGCCCTGTTCCTGCTGACCGCGCTGGCCGAGATCGTCGGCTGCTACCTGCCGTGGCTATGGCTGCGCAAGGGCGGCAGCGTGTGGCTGCTGCTGCCGGCCGCGGCCAGCCTGGCCCTCTTCGCTTGGCTGCTGACCCTGCACCCCACCGCCAGCGGCCGCGTGTATGCCGCCTACGGTGGCGTCTACATCGGCACCGCGCTGTTCTGGCTGTGGCTGGTCGATGGCATCCGTCCCAGTCGCTGGGACCTGCTGGGCGCCGCCCTGTGCCTGGCCGGCATGGCCGTGATCATGTTCGGGCCGCGCCAGCCGGTATGATGCCCGGCGGCTGTTGATCTTCTGTAGAGCCGAGCCATGCTCGACTGCTTTTGATCTTCTGTAGAGTCGAGCCATGCTCGACTGTTTTGGCAGAGGCAGCCGAGCACGGCTCGGCTCTACAGGAAGCGTTCTACCGCGGGGCCTCGCACCCCAGCATCTTCAGGTCGATGGCTTCGGCCATGCGCCGGTAGCCTTCGTCGTTCGGATGCAGGTGATCGCGGGTGATGTTGGCCGGCAGCGATTCCGGCTGCTTCGGGTCGCGCAGCGCCGCATCGAAATCGACCACGCCATCGAAGCCGCTGTCCTTGCCGCGCGCCCACTGGTTGATCGAGGCGCGGGTGGTGGCCGAGACCGGCTCGTAGCGCTCGGAGCCGCCGAACGGCGTCAGCGTGCCGAGGTAGGCGCGGATGCCATGCGCGTGCAGGCGCGCGGCCACCTGCTGGTAACCCAGCAGCATGTCCGGTACGTTGCGCCCGGGCAGCGGCTGGGCACCGCCGCCGTGGCGGATGTCATTGATGCCTTCGAACAGGATCACCTGGTCGGCGTCGGCCACCGCGATCGCGTCGCGGTCCAGGCGTGACAGCGCACTGTGGCTGCGGCCATGGTCCAGCACCTTGTTGCCGCTGATGCCCTGGTTGAGCACCACGAAGCGGTCCGGGCAGGCCTGCTGCAGGCGCTGCGCCAGCCGCTCCGGCCACTGGTTGAACGAACCGCGCGTGGCGGTCGCGCCTTCGGTGATCGAATCACCCAACGCAACAATGACCGACGGCCGCTGCTCACGCTGCACCATCACCGCCGAAAACACATTCTGCTGGTAGCTGACGCGCACCGTGTCGGCTACCGCCTCCTGCCTGCCATCGACCACGCGCACCACGGTACGCCGCACCGCCGGCCGGGTCGGCTGCGCGAAGTACGCGGTCACGCTGATCTCCTGCAGTGCCGCCACCGGCAGTACCACCGGATCACTCAGCAGCGCGGCACCCACCGGTACGTCGATGGCACGGCGGCCATCGACGGTGACCGGCAGCGCCGCAGCCCTGCCATCCTTCAGGCGCACGCGGATGTCTTCCACATGCAGCGGTGCATCGCCCAGCTCGTTGCTGATGCGCAGGCGCAACGCCTCGCCACGGCTGCCGACCCGGATGTCCTGGCGCACGGTCTGCGCGGCGAACTGTACCGGTGCCTCCGGCTTCCCGTCCTTGCGGTCCGGTGCCGGTGAAGCGGTCCAGGCGGTCACCCAGACCGGAGCGGCCTGGGCGACGGGGGCGGCCACGGCAGCGCCGATGGCCAGCGAAAGCAGGGTGATCCAGCGCTGCATGGCAGGTGTCCGCTCAGGTCAGGAGAAGTAGGTGCCGCCGTTGACGTCCAGGTTCGCACCGGTGATGAACGCCGCTGCATCGGAGGCCAGGAACACCGCCGCATCGGCGGCTTCGTCCGGCACGCCCTGCCGGCGCAGCGGGGTGTTGCCGGCAACGGCGGCGCGCACTTCCGGCTTGGTGAATTCGTCATGGAAGCGGGTGGCGATCATGCCGCAGCACAGCGCGTTCACGCGGATGCCCTTCGGACCCAGTTCCTTGGCCATGGCGCGGGTGAAGGTCATCACTGCGGCCTTGGCGGTGGCGTAGATCGACGCGCCCGGGCCACCACCATCGCGGCCGGCCTGCGAAGCGAAATTGACGATGGCCGCGCCTTCGCCCATGTGCGGCACCACCGCGTGGGTGGTCAGGTAGGTCGAGGTCAGGTTGAGGTCCATCACCGTGTGGAAGAACGCCGGGTCGATCTCGGCCAGCGGGCGACGCTGCACCATGCCGCCGGCCACGTTCACCAGCAGATCGATGCGATCACCGAACGCTGCCTGGGTCGCGGCAACGAGGCCGGCCACGGCCGCGGCATCGGTGACGTCGGCGCGGTGCACGATGGCCTGGCCACCGGCGGCCTGGATCTGCGCCAGCGTTTCGTTGGCGCTGGCCTCATCGTTGGCGTAGTTGATGCAGACGCGTGCGCCGGCAGCGGCCAGCTTGATCGAGACGGCTCGGCCGATATCACGGCCACCACCGGTGACGATGGCCACCTTGTCCTGGAACGACATGCGGGAAACTCCTTGGTTTGCGGGGGAATGAAAGGGAAATGCGTGCTCAGCCGCCACGGCGGTCAAGCTTGTGGATCGGTCCGGCCCACCACCACAGCGCGGCCAGCGACAGCGGCACCAGCGCGGCGACGAGGATGAAAATCGGAGCGTAGGAATGGCGGGTCAGCACCGGCACCAGCCAGGTGGTGATCAGCGTGCCGGCCACCGCAGCCAGGCCACCGAGGCCGGCGAGGGTGCCGACCGAGCGGCCATCGAACAGATCACCCGGAAGGGTCTGGATGTTGCCGATGGCGACCTGGAAACCGAACAGCACCGCGGCAATCGCCAGCACTGCGAACAACGGCTGATTGGCCAGCACCGCGCCCAGCAGGGCAGGGGCCATGATCACGCAGCCCAGGGTGATGGACAGCTTGCGTGCGCGGTCAACGCTCTGCCCGGCACGGATCAGGCGTCCGGACAGCCAGCCGCCGCTGAGGCTGCCGAGCATCGCGCCCACGAACGGCACCCAGGCGAACAGGCCGATCTGCTTGATGTCGAAGCCGAAGGTCTCGGCCAGGTAGATCGGCAGCCAGGACACGAAAAGCCACCAGATCGGGTCCAGCAGGAAGCGGCAGGCGAGCATGCCCCAGCTCTGCCGGTGGGCCAGCAGCGAGCGCACGCTCACCTTCGGCGCGGCGGCATCCTGCTGCCCGGCCTGGTCTTCCATGATCAGGCGGCGTTCGGCGTCGCTCACCCACGGGTGCTTGTCCGGGCCGGCGCGGTAGACGAACAACCACGGCAGCAGCCACAGGAAGCCGATGGCACCGACCAGCACGAAGGTGCCGCGCCAGCCCAGCCACAGGTACAGGCCGGCGATGGCCGGTGCGGACACGATTGCGCCGATCGACGCGCCGGCGTTGAACACGCCCTGCGCGAGTGCGCGTTCGCGCGCCGGGAACCACTCGGCATTGGCCTTCACCGCGCCCGGCCAGGCACCGGCCTCACTGATGCCGAGCATCGCCCGCACCAGGCTGAAGGACAGCATCGAATGGGTGACCGAATGCAGGGCGATGGAGATCGACCACACGCTGATCGACAGGGCAAAGCCCAAGCGCGTGCCGATCATGTCGAACAGGCGGCCGAACAGGAACTGCCCGGCGGCGTAGAACAGCATGAACACGGTCACCAGCAGCGCGTAGTCATCCTTGGTCGCGCCCACTTCCTTGGCGATTTCCGGCCACATCACCGCCAGTGCATTGCGGTCGATGTAGTTGATGACCGTGGCCACGGCGATCAGGCCGACGATCAGCCAGCGCACGGCCGAGCGCACCGGTACCTTGCGCAGTTGGCTCACCACTGCAGGGCCGTTCACTTCGCGTCACCCTTGCTGCGGTCCATGCGCGCGTGGCTGCCGCTCCAGCGGTAGGCGTAGCCATCGACGGTCACGCTGTGCTCGCCCTTGGCGGCGCTGTCATCGGCCACACCCAGGGCGATGCGTGCACCGCTGGCCAGGCGCAGCTCGATCACCTCGGCATCGTTGCCGCGGGTGCGCACGATGTTCTTGATGCGGCTGTCGGCGCCGTGCACGTACTCGGCGGTGCCGTTGTACTCGCCATGCGGCTCCAGCACGCTGAAGAAGGTCACGTCCTTCTGGCCTTCCACGCGCTGCAGCAGGGCCGGCTCGCGGCGCAGGTTGAATTCGGGATCGTTGGCACCGCTTTCCACCAGCATTGCCTGCGCAGGTGCGCTGCTGCCGAAGCGATAGGTGTAGAAGCGGCCATCCAGCAGCCAGGCCAGCGTGCGCGGCTCGCTGCCGGGCTTGCTGCGCGCGTCCAGCCACAGGTGCTGGTAGCCGTTGTCCTTGCCCAGCACCGGGCGCTGGCTGGTGAAGTGCTCGGCCTCGAAACCGGTGGTGACGATGTGGCCGTTGAAATGCAGCGGCAGGTCGTAGCGCGCGGCGTTGTCACCGTGCACCTGCAGCAGGTCCAGCACCACCGGCAGGCCCAGTTCGGGGTGGCGCAGCAGCGCCTGGGTGCGGGTGAACACCACGCCGGGGTAGGCGTCGCGCATGGTCGCCGAGGCGATCTGGGTATCGGTGTCGGCCTGGAAGAAACGCACCTGCGGCGCATGCTCCTCGCCGCGCTTCCAGTCGCCCTTGAAGTGGCTCTGCTCGTCCACTACCAGGGTGTTGTGGGCCACGGTCTGCTTGGCCCAGCTGCGGTTCTCGGCGAGGTAGATGCCGCCGCGCTTGGCTTCCACGTTGAGGAAGCGCGCCGCGCCGTAGTCGGTCACCACGGCCTTGCCGTTGTCGTAGAACAGCCAGTTGAGCTTGTCGAAGTGGCCGTGGCCCATGCCCTGCATGGTGTCTTTCTGCACCAGCGCCTGGCCGTCCTCGCCGTTCATGCGCAGGATCGCCAGGCCGCCGCGGTCGCCGTCGGGGCCGTCGCGCAGCAGCATGGGCTTGTAATCGAAGGGTTTGGCCTTGTTGGCCGCCAGCGCCTGCGCCACCTGCAGGCCTTCGGGCGAGAGCAGCAGGCGTTTCTGCTGCTGGGCGACCGACAGCAGGTGGTCATCACCGGTGCGTGCATAGGCGATGCCGATGCCGGCCACCAGCTCCTCGGTGTCGATGCCCTTGTCGAGGATCGCATCGTTGATCGGGAAGAACAGGCCGTCGTAGCTGGTCTGCACCAGCACATCCACGGCCTTCAGCAGCACGCCGTCGCGGCGCGCGAAGATCTTCCGCTGCGGCTCGTTGCGTTCGATGGCGTTGGCGAACAGGAGGAACGGCGCCAGCGCATAGCGCTGGTAATACGGCCCTTCCTCGTAATATCCATCGGGGGAGAACAGCAGGTCGATCTGCCGCAGGAAGCCGAATTTGTCGTCCTTCTGGCTGCCGCGCAGGGATTTCTCCACCAGCTCCTGGTCACGCAGCACGTAGCCGGTCATGCCGGTCGCGGCCACCGCCCAGGTCGCATGGTTGTGGATCTGGTCGTAGTTCTTCGGCTCGCTGATCAGGAATTCGGCCATCGGCCGGAACAGCTGCGAGTCGATGATCTGCCGGTCCTGCGCGGACAACGCGTCGCGGATCGCGTCGTAGCCCTGGATGGCGTTGACCAGCCACACCGAATCGTTCAGCACCTGCCAGAACACGCGGCCGGGAATCTGTCCGCGGCCTTCCGGGTGCGGGCCCAGCGTCGGGTAGAGCTTGGCGTACTGCAGCAGCATGTCGCGCGAGTAATCAACATAGGCCTTGTCGCCGGTCAGCCGGTACAGCGTGCCGGCCGCCAGCAGCGCCTGGTAGTTGCGCTTGTGCTGTTCATGGGTGCGACCGCCGCCCTTGTCCTTGGGTACCGGCACGTCGATGCCGGCCTTCATCATCTTCTTCAGCGACGCCTCGGTGCGCGCCTGCTCCTTGGCGAACCACGGGTAGCGGCTGCCTTCGCTGGCCATCCGCTGCCACTGTGCGGCGGTCACCAGCACGGGTGCGGTGTCGGCCTGGCGCGCGGTGGCGGCCGGGGCCGCCAGCAGCGGCGCGGCCGGCAGCAGGGCAAAGGGGACGGCCAGGGCCAAGGAAACGAATAGCGGCTGCAACCTCATCGATCAACTCCGGTGCTGGTGCGGGACAGGGCAACCTCGCCCACCTTGGGATACCAGTCCACCCCCGTGGCCTCGCGCGCGGTCATCGCCAGCGCCGGATCGGCACCGGTGGCGGGCAGGGCAGGGGTGGGCGTCCACAGGCCGCTGGCGGCCTGCTGCAGGGTCACGCTGCGGCTTTCGACGCCGCTGGGGAACACGGTGCTTGCCTGCGGCGACTGCACGTTGCCGCTGAAGGCGATGCCGGCCAGCGAACTGGCGGCGGTGGGCGGGTTCTTGCTGGTGCGGTTGACGATCAGGTTGGCGCTGAAGCGGCTGTTGCTGGCGGCCACGTCGATGCCCTTGGCAGCGTCGTGGCCCACGCCGAAGCTGATCTTCGCCACATCCACGAACGTGTTGCGGCTGATGGTGGCGTTGACCACCGGCGCATAGCCGGACAGCGGCGGATCGGCCTGCGCGTCCATGATCGCCAGCGCCGAGCGGTTGCTGGAACCGGCCAGGCGCTCGAAGTAGTTGTTGCTGACGGTCTGGTCGGTGTTGATGATGCGCACGCCGCCGGTGCCGGCCTTGTCGTCGCCGAGGAAGACGTTGTCGAGCACCCGGTTGCCGTTGCCGTGGCGCAGGGTCAGCGCGCCGGCCGAGCGATAGAAGACGTTGCCGCGGTAGGTGTTGCCACCGGACTTGTTGGAGACGATCTCGGTCTCGCCGTCGCAGCCTTCGAACCAGTTGTTTTCCACGGTGCTGTTGGAATCGCTCAGCGAGGTATCGCTGGTGCCGACGCGGATCGTTTCGCCGCCGTTGACGCCGAGCAGCGGGCGCGGCCCGAACCAGTTGTGGTCGATGCGGTGCTGGTTGTCCAGGCCCTGGGTGGCATCGCGCACCACCACCACGGTCGGCCCGGCATTGGTCTTGCCGCGCAGCTGGCTGTGGTCGAGGCGGTTGTGGCTGCCGTACAGCGACACCCAATAGTCCTGGTCGCTGGCATCGGGGTTGGTGTAGTCGTCGATGACCAGGCCGGTCACCCGGCTGTGGCTGGCCACCGCCTTGCTCGATTCGCGGAAGGCCACCACCGCGTCGCCCGGCGCATAGCCGTTGCGGAACACCAGGTTGGAGACCTGCAGGTAGCTGCCGGCCAGGCGCAGGTCCGAGCGCCCGCTGAGGATCACCTTGCCCGGGGTCTGCACGCGCAGGGTGATCGGCGCGGCCTCGGTGCCTTGACCCTTCAGCAGCAGGCGGGTGTCGGCCCAGATGCCGTCGGCCAGCACGATTTCGTCGCCTGGCTGCAGGGCGGCCGCGGCGGTGGTGAACTCGGCGGCATCGTGCACCAGCCAGCTGGCGGCCTGTGCCGGCGAAGTGGTCAGGCATATTGCCAGACCAGTTGCAAGGAATGATCCGGGAAGCCTGTTGGAAGGGCGGTACGAAGTCGATTCGGTGCGCATGAAGTCCTTCCAGGGACGGCCGGGCCGTCGTTTCGGGTGGGTGTGCATACCACTTGCGGGGTCTGTTGTAAGCCAGCTTTCGCGCAAAGTCATGCTGCATCAGCACATTTAATGACGGCCAAGTGGTATGAAACAAAGGTATTAAGAAAAATCCAGTCCAGTTGGTTGACATTTCTAGGTCCGCATGTCGAAGCTGCGTCCACGCCTGCCAACCAGGCGATCCTTTGGGAGGAGGAAACCATGCGGCAATCTGCCGGAGCTGTACGCACCATCACGCTGTCACCCACGCCCCTCGTCGTGGCATTGCTTGCCGCGCTTGCCGCCGCTCCGCTGGCGCAGGCGCAGTCCACCACCGGCAGTGCCGGGCAGGACGCCACCACGCTGGACCAGGTGCAGGTCACCGGCATCCGCGAATCGATGCAGAGTTCGATCAACAAGAAGCGCGACGACACGGTCATCGCCGACGTGCTCTCGGCCGACGACATCGGCGACCTGCCGGCACCGTCGCTGGCCGATGCGATCGAAACGCTGACCGGCGCCGCCTCGACCCGCGACAAGGCCGGTGCTTCGGAGATTTCCATCCGCGGCCTCGGCGCCTTCCTCAGCAGCACCAATTTCAATGGCCGCGAGATCACCAACGGCAGCGGCGACCGCTCGGTGAACTTCAACATGTTCCCGGCCGAGCTGATCAATACGGTGGCCATCTACAAGACCCAGCGCGCCGACATCATCGAAGGCGGCGTGGCCGGCACCATCGGCCTGGAGACGGTGAAACCGCTGGAATACGGCAAGCGCTCGGTGCAGTTCGACCTGCGTGGCAGCTGGGCCGAGTATGACAAGAAGTACCGCGATGACGATGGCATCGGCTACCGCGGCACCGCCAGCTACATCGACCAGTTCGAGTTCGGCGACGGCCAGAAGCTGGGTATCTCGCTGGGCTTCCAGCGCTTGGACGGCACTGACCCGGAAGAGAGCATCACCAGCGGTTCCACCTGGTACGCCTGCGATGGCAACCAGAACGCGGCCAATGCCAACTGTTCCGAAGTCGGCGCGCAGGCCATCGCCAACGGTGCGCCGTACTACCTGGTGCCGAGCAGCCGCATCTACCGCCTGAAGCAGGAACGCAACGACCGCCAGAGCGAGTTCGCCGCGGTGCAGTGGCGGCCCAACGATGTGGTCGAAGTGAACGTCGACTTCGAGCATACCCAGCGCAACTGGTATGAAAACCGCAGCGACCTGAGCCTGTCCAACGCGCGCCGCGGCATCACCCAGCGCGAGGTGGACGAGAATGGCATCGTCCGCCACCTGCATGGCAGCACCTCGATCGACTCCACCTCCAACCGCTACTGGCGCGGCGAGGAGTACACCGGTGGCGGCCTGAACCTGATCGTGCGGCCGAGCCCGGCCTGGGAACTGTCCACCGATCTGTCCTACTCGCATACCAACCGCCTGGACAGCGAGCGAATGACCCGCCTGCGGGCCAACCAGCGCGACATCAACAATGCCGTCGTGCCGGGCATCAGCAGCGGCGCCACCGGTTATGTCGACTATGACTGGGACTGGCATGGCGAAGTGCCGAGCGTGGCCCTGGCGCCGAACTTCGACGTGCAGAACTGGGATGCGTACTCCGGGGCGGCCCGCATCACCTCCAGCGCGACCGAGAACGACCACAGGATCAAGGCCGGCCGCTTCGACGCCAGCTTCATGCCGGAGTCGGGCTTCTTCACGCGCATCAAGGGCGGCGTGCGCGCCAGCCAGGCCGACTACCGCCTGCGCGACAACACCCTGGTGACCGACTACGACCAGCGCGTCGCCGCCGACAAGGCAAAGATCATCGCCGCCAACCAGGCCTGCCGCGCGCCGTTCCCGCAGAGCGATTTCATGGATGCCGCCAGCGGCAACACGATCTCTTCGTGGGCCTACTTCGATCCCAACTGCCTGTACCAGTCCTTCCGTGGCAGCCTCGACAGCGGCCTGGATCCGGATTTCCAGGATCCCAACAACGTCGACATCACCGAGAAGACGCGCGCGCTGTACCTGCTGGGCGAGTTCAGCAGCAGCCTGTTCGGGCTGCCGGTGACCGGCAACGTCGGCCTGCGCTGGGTCAAGACCGATGTGCGTTCGGAGGGCGTGCGCACCGACCTGCGGATCGAGGACAACGGCGATGGCACGATCCGCCTGCAGCCGACCGGCAACTACACCACCCAGGTGTTCAAGGCCGGCAATGACAAGCTGCTGCCCAGCCTGAACGCGGCCTTCGAACTGCGTCCGGACGTGCTGCTGCGCGTCGGTGCCTATCGCGCCATGTCGCGCCCGGACATCGCGGCGCTGGGTGCCGGCCGCACCATCAATGTCAGCAGCGATGCCACCTACGGCAACCTGGCTGACGCGCTGGACGACATCAGTGCCAGCGGCAACCCGGCCGCGCAGCCGCTGATGTCCTGGAACGGCGACCTGTCGCTGGAGTGGTACCCGAACCCGGACACCCTGCTGGCCGGCGCGGTGTACTGGAAGCAGTTCAACGGCGGCACCGCCACCGCGCTGGTGCCGGAGACCTACACCATCAACGGGCAGACCGTGACCGTGCCGGTGCGCCAGCAGGTGACCACCGACGATGACAGCACCCTGACCGGCCTGGAGATGAGCGTCACCCATCGCCTGTCCTACCTGCCCAAGCCGTTCGATGGGCTGGGCTTCAAGGTCAGCTACAACTACGCCGACGCCGACTACGAGACCCAGGATTCGCGACTGGGCGAGCAGCTTGCCGCCGATGGCACCGTCATCCCGGCCATCGTGCCGCCGGCCGGTCTCAGCGGTTTCTCGCGGCACGTGCTGTCCGGTTCGATCTACTGGGACGTGGGCCGCTTCAACATCCAGGCCATCGGCAAGTTCCGCTCGCACTACTACCAGGACTTCACCGGCAACACCGCGCAGCAGAACCGCTACTACGACGACAACACCAGCGTCGACCTGCGCATGCGTTACAAGGTCAACAAGCAGTTGTCGCTGTCGCTGGAGCTGATGAACCTGACCAACGAACCGCGCGTGGCGTACCAGCCGCTTTACGGCAATTTCCGTGAAGTGGTGACCTACGGGCGGCGTGCGTATTTCGGTGTACGATACAAGTTCTGAACAGGGCGGCGCGGCCAGTGGTCGCGCCGTCGCTCCATCCGGACCCGCACCGCGCACGGTGGCCCGGGACGGGCCCGGAGGGAACCGCCAAGGGTCAGCCGCATGTCCGCCAACCGCCTCTACCAGACCATCGCCGCCAAGCTCCGCAAGCTGATCGAGGACGGCGAATTCCCGCCGGGCTCGCGCCTGCCGGGCGAGCGTGAGCTGGCCGAACGATTCGGCGTCAGCCGGGTGACCGTGCGTGAAGCCGAGATCGCCCTGGAAGCCCAGGGCTGGATCGCCATCCGCATTGGCTCGGGTGTGTATGTCAAGCCACGCCCGACGCAGGCCTCCGGTGGCCTGCCCGATGTCAGCGCGTTCGACCTGACCGCCGCCCGCGCGGTGTTCGAGGCCGAGGCCGCGGCGCTGGCCGCCAGCAACATCGACGAGGCCGGCATCGCCGAACTGCAGGTGCTGGCCCAGGCCCTGTGCCGCCGCGACCTGACCGATGAGGAGGCCGGCGACTTCGACCGCCGCTTCCACCTGACCATCGCCCGCCTGTCCGGCAATCCGGTGGTGGAGTACTTCATCCAGCAGATCTGGCGCATGCGCAGCGACCTGCCGCGGGTGGCCGAGGTCTACGCGCGGGTCTGCCACGACGACGGTGCCAGCCGCGCCGACGAGCACATGGCGATCTTCGAGGCGCTGCGCAGCCGCGACCCGGTGGCCGCGCGCAATGCCATGCGCTACCACTTCCAGCGCCTGTTCGAGGCGATGCTGGAAGCGACCGAAAGCCAGGCGCTGGAAGAAATCCGCCGGCGCACCCAGCAGGACCGCGAGCGCTTCCTGGCCACGACCCGGATCTGAGCCGTACCACTGCCGGCTGCGCTGCCGCACTGCAGCAGCGTGCGCGCGCTATGCTGGCCGCTGGACGTCTGAGGAAAGGAAAGCGTGATGTTCCCGACCGTGTTTTTCACCCTGGTGCTGGCCGTGGTGGCCGTCATCATCCTGTTCAAGGCCGTGCGCATGGTGCCGCAGGGCTACGAATGGACCGTGGAGCGCTTCGGCCGCTACACCCACACCATGTCGCCCGGCCTGCATTTCCTCATCCCCATCGTGTACGGGGTGGGGCGCAAGGTGAACATGATGGAGCAGGTGCTGGACGTGCCGGGCCAGGAAGTGATCACCAAGGACAACGCCGCGGTGCGCGTCGATGGCGTGGTGTTCTTCCAGGTGCTGGACGCGGCCAAGGCCGCCTACGAGGTGGCGGTGCTGGAAGTGGCGATGATCGCCCTGGTGCAGACCAACATCCGTACCGTGATCGGCTCGATGGACCTGGATGAATCGCTCAGCCAGCGCGAGGTGATCAACGCCAAGCTGCTGAGCGTGGTCGACCATGCCACCAACCCGTGGGGCGTGAAGGTCAACCGCATCGAGATCCGCGACATCCAGCCGCCGCGCGACCTGCTCGATGCAATGGCGCGGCAGATGAAGGCCGAGCGCGAGAAGCGCGCGCAGATCCTGGAAGCGGAAGGTTCGCGGCAGTCGGAGATCCTGCGCGCCGAAGGTGAGAAGCAGGCCACCGTGCTGGAAGCCGAAGGCCGCCGCGAAGCCGCCTTCCGCGACGCCGAGGCCCGCGAACGCCTGGCCGAGGCCGAAGCGAAGGCCACCCAGGTGGTCTCTGCGGCGATCGCCGAAGGCGATGTGCAGGCGATCAACTATTTCGTCGCGCAGAAGTACGTCGAGGCCTTCAAGGAACTGGCGAGCTCGCCGAACCAGAAACTGGTGCTGATGCCGATGGAAGCCAGTGGCGTGATCGGCTCGATCGCCGGTGTCGCCGAACTGGCCAAGCAGGCCCTGGCCAACCAGGAATCCAAGCCGGCCCGTAAGGGCCCGCCGCCGTTCGGAGGCTGACATGCGCTGGGAAGTCGTCGCGTGGGGAGCGCTGGCGTTGCTGCTGTTCGCCGCCGAGGCGCTGGCACCGGGCGCGTTCATGCTGTGGATCGGCATCGGTGCCGCCGCGGTGTTCGTGCTGGTGGCGGTGTTCGCCGATATCCCGCTGCTGTGGCAGGTGGTCGCGTTCGTGGTGCTGAGCGTGCTGTCGATCCAGTGCTACCGGCGCTGGGGCAAGCCGCATGCGCGGGCAAGCGACAAGCCGCTGCTGAACCGCCGCGCCGAGCAGCTGGTCGGCCGGGTGGTGGGGTTGCCGCAGGCGATCATCGACGGGCAGGGCAGGGTCAGCATCGATGATGCGTCGTGGCAGGTGAGCGGGCCCGACCTGCCGGCGGGTGCGCGGGTGAGGGTGGTGGCGGTGCAGGGCAGCGTGCTGCTGGTCGAGGCTGCGGCGTAGGATTTCCAGCCAACGGCGCAGCCCCTCGTGGGTTGTCGCGGATGATTCATGTGTTTGGGTCGGGCGGGTTGGGTTCGCGGGACACGCCGTAAACCCATCCTTGGGGGCTCGATGGCGCCAT
>NZ_QETL01000037.1:0-34595 GCF_003105135.1 Stenotrophomonas sp. SPM
CCGGCGCTACCGTTGTACGTTTCCGTTCAAGAACTCAGGACGTCATGCGGTCCCAGAAGCCCTTCACGCCATCGATGAACGTGGCCGACTTCGGCGAGTGCTTGCGCGCCTCCTCGCCGTTGAAGGTCGCTTCGAACTGCTCCAGCAGCCTGCGCTGGTCCGCAGTGAGATTGACCGGGGTTTCCACCACCACGCGGCAGTAGAGGTCGCCTTCGCTGCGGCTGCGCACCGAACGCACGCCCTTGCCGCGCAGGCGGAACAGCTTGCCGGTCTGGGTCTCGGCCGGAATGCGGATTTCCGCTTCGCCGCCGAGGGTGGCCACGCGCACGGTGTCGCCAAGTGCGGCCTGCGAGATGCGGATCGGCACTTCGCAGTGCAGGTCGTCGCCGTCGCGCTGGAAGATGTGGTGCTCGCGCACGCGCACTTCCACGTACAGGTCGCCCGGCGGCGTACCGGCCGGGCCGGCCTCGCCTTCGCCCTGCAGGCGGATGCGGTCGCCGGTATCAACGCCGGCCGGCACCTTCACCGACAGCACCTTGTCTTCCTCGATGCGGCCGTTGCCGTGGCAGGTCTTGCAGGGCTTGGCGATGATCTGGCCACGGCCGTTGCAGTTGTGGCAGGCCTGCTGCATCGCGAAGATGCCGCGCTGGATGCGCACCTGGCCGCGGCCATGGCAGACGTTGCAGGTCTCGACCTTGCCGTCTTCGGAGCCACTGCCATCGCAGTCGCCGCACTCGGCCAGGGTCGGGATCTCGATCCGGCGCTCGACGCCGCGCACGGCCTCTTCCAGATCCAGTTCCATCACGTAGCCGATGTCGGCACCGCGACGGGCCTGGCGCTGACCGCCACCGCCGCCACCAAAAATGTTGCCGAAGATATCGCCGAAGATATCGTTCATGTCCGGGCCGCCCGGACCGCCGCCACCGCCCATGCCGTGCTCGAACGCGGCGTGGCCGTGGGCATCGTACATGCGGCGCTTGTTGTCGTCGGACAGCGTTTCGTAGGCTTCCTTGCACTCCTTGAAGGAGGCTTCGGCCGCCGCATCACCCGGGTTGCGGTCCGGGTGGAACTTCATCGCGCAGCGACGGTAGGCCTTCTTCAGCTCTTCGTCGGTGGCGGTGCGGGCAACACCCAGCACTTCGTAGTAATCGCGCTTGCTCATATCTTGGATCGCATTCCGGAAAGTCGGGATTCGTCAAAGCGGAAGAGCGGAACAAGGTCCGCTCTTGCGTCGGGCGCCCCGACACGCCGGTGGGCGGTCAGGACCCTGGTACGACAACGGGACGCTGGCAGCCAGCGTCCCGTGTCGGTCCGGATCAGGACTTCTTGTCGTCCTTGACTTCGGTGAACTCGGCGTCCACCACGTCATCCTGCGCCTTGCCTGCGTTGCCGGCGTCGGCACCCGGGGCACCGCCCTGGTCGGCCGAAGCGGCGGCGAACAGCGCCTGGCCGGCTTCTTCCAGGACCTTCGACTTGGCTTCGATCTGTGCCTTGTCGTCGCCCTTCATCGCGGTTTCCAGGTCGGCCAGTGCCGCCTCGACCTTGCCGATGACATCGCCGCCGACCTTGCTGCCGTGCTCGGTGATGGCGCTGCGGGTGCCGTGGATCAGGGCATCGGCCTGGTTGCGGGCCTGCACCAGTTCCTGGAACTTCTTGTCCTCTTCGCGGTTGGCTTCCGCGTCGGCGACCATGCGTGCGATTTCTTCCTCGGACAGACCCGAACCGGCCTTGATCTCGACCTTCTGTTCCTTGTTGGTCTTCTTGTCCTTGGCCGACACGTGCAGGATGCCGTTGGCGTCGATGTCGAAGGACACTTCCACCTGCGGCAGGCCGCGCGGCGCCGGCTCGATGCCGGACAGGTCGAACTTGGCCAGCGACTTGTTGAAGCGGGCCTGTTCGCGCTCACCCTGCAGCACGTGCACGGTCACGGCCGACTGGTTGTCCTCGGCGGTGGAGAACACCTGCGAGGCCTTGGTCGGGATGGTGGTGTTCTTCTCGATGATCTTGGTGAACACGCCACCCATGGTCTCGATGCCCAGCGACAGCGGGGTCACGTCCAGCAGCAGCACGTCCTTGACGTCGCCGCCCAGCACGCCGCCCTGGATCGCCGCACCCAGTGCCACGGCTTCGTCCGGGTTGACGTCCTTGCGCGGTTCCTTGCCGAAGAACTCGGTCACCGCCTGCTGCACCTTCGGCATGCGGGTCTGGCCACCGACCAGGATCACTTCGCTGATGTCGCTCGAACGCAGGCCGGCATCGTTCAGGGCGACGCGGCACGGCTCGATCGACTTGCGGATCAGCTCGTCGACCAGCGATTCCAGCTTGGCGCGGGTCAGCTTGATGTTCAGGTGCTTCGGACCCGAGGCGTCAGCGGTGACGTACGGCAGGTTCACTTCGGTCTGCTGGGCGCTGGACAGCTCGATCTTGGCGCGCTCGGCGGCGTCCTTCAGGCGCTGCAGGGCCAGCGGATCCTTGCGCAGGTCGATGCCCTGGTCCTTGTTGAACTCTTCAACCAGGTACTCGATGACGCGGTTGTCGAAATCTTCGCCACCCAGGAAGGTGTCGCCGTTGGTGGCCAGCACTTCGAACTGCTTCTCGCCGTCGACGTTGGCGATCTCGATCACCGAGACGTCGAAGGTGCCGCCGCCCAGGTCGTACACCACGATCTTGCGATCCTTGTTGTCGCCCTTGTCCAGGCCATAGGCCAGCGCGGCCGCGGTCGGCTCGTTGATGATGCGCTTGACGTCCAGGCCGGCGATGCGGCCGGCGTCCTTGGTCGCCTGGCGCTGGCTGTCGTTGAAGTAGGCCGGCACGGTGATGACCGCTTCGGTGACCTTCTCACCGAGGAAGTCCTCGGCGGTCTTCTTCATCTTTTCCAGCACCTTGGCCGAGATTTCCTGCGGCGCCATCTTCTTGGCATCGCTGGTCGACACCCAGGCGTCGCCATTGTCATGGGCCAGGATGCTGTACGGGACGTGGGCGATGTCCTTCTGCACTTCGGCGTCGGTGAACTTGCGGCCGATCAGGCGCTTCACCGCGTAGAAGGTGTTCCTGGGGTTGGTCACGGCCTGGCGCTTGGCCGAGGCGCCGACCAGGACTTCGCCGTCCTTGGTGTAGGCGACGATCGACGGGGTGGTGCGATCGCCTTCCGAATTCTCGATGACGCGGGCCTTGCCGCCGTCCATGATCGCCACGCACGAGTTGGTGGTGCCGAGGTCGATACCAATGATCTTGCCCATGGGGGAGACTCCTGAAGAATGCTTGTTGGTGTCAGTCCGGCCGGTCGGCCGGTGGATGAATGGGATGTGGGGGAGGCTCGTGGAACATTCAAGCCATCACCCGAACGCTGTGTTCAACCGTTCAAAGTGCGCCGGGTCTGGCCAGGCGCTACCTGACGGCGAAGGGCCGTTGCCGGCCCGACGCGTCAATCGGCGGCCACGACCACCAGCGCCGGCCGCAGCAGGCGCTCGTTGAGCAGGTAGCCCTTCTGGAACACGGTCACCACGCTGCCGGGGGCGGCGCCGGGGGCCGGCACCTGGCTGATGGCCTGGTGGTGTTCCGGGTTGAACGCCTGGCCGGTCGGGTCCAGCAGGACCAGGCCGTTGTCGGCGGCGACCTTCAGCAGCTGCTTGTAGGTCATTTCCAGCCCCTCGCGCAGCGGGTTGGCATCGTCGCCGGCGGCCTTCAGGCCGGCATCCAGGCTGTCAAACACCGGCAGCAGCTCGCCCAGCAGCTTCTCGTTGGCGAACTTGCGGGCCTGCTCGATGTCGCGGGCAACGCGCTTGCGCTGGTTCTCCAGGTCGGCGCGCTCACGCAGCGCATCGGCCTTGACCTGCTCGACCTCGGCGCGCAGGCGCTCCAGTTCGTCATGGGTGTCTGCAGCAGCGGCCGCATCGGCGGCGCTCTGCTGGGATTCGATATCTGGATGTTCTTGGTTCATGTCTGGGTCCCTGGCGGTCACTCTCCGCCTCCACCCACCCTAGTGTGGGCGGGATGCTGCGTTTCAAGCGTCTGCCGGCCCCGGACCGCGTCCCGGGGGCGAAAAGGCCGCCCCGAGCACGTCCGCGGTGGCCTGGACCAGCGGAATCACCCGGTCGTAGGCCATCCGTTTGGGCCCGATCACCCCCAGCACACCCAGCACCTGGCCGTTGGCGGTATAGGGCGCGGTGACCAGCGAGATCCCCTGCAGCGGCATCATCCCGGTCTCTTCACCGATGAAGATGCGCACGCCCGGGGCCTGGATGGTCCGCTCCAGCAGCTGCAGGATCTCGCGCTTGCTGGAGAAAAGCTCGAACAGCTCGCGCAGGCGCTCCAGGTCGGACAGGTCCTGCACCCCCATCAACCGGGTCTGCCCGGCCACCAGCATGTCGTCGGCCGGCGGCTGCAGGGCCTGCTCGGCCAGTTCGATGCTGTGCGCCAGCAGCTGCTCCAGCTCGGACCGGGCGTCGCGCAGCTCCAGCAGCAGGCGGGTCCGGATCTTGGCCAGCGGCAGGCCGGCGAAATGCGCATTGAGGTAGTTGGCCACCTGTTCCAGCTGGCCCGGCTCGAAGGCCTGCCGGGTCTCGATGACCCGGTTCTGCACCTCGTTGTCGGCAAACACCAGGATCGCCAGCACCCGGCGCCCGTCCAGCGCCACGAAATCGATCTGTCGGAAGGCGAACTGCTCGCGCCGCGGCGCGCTGACCACGCCGACGAAGTGGCTCATCGCCGACAGCAGCTCCGAGGCACTGCCGAGCAGGGCCTGGGTGCTGCCGCCACCGGCCAGCTCATGGCGCAGGCGGGCCAGTTCGCCCTCGCCCGGCGGCTGCATCTGCAGCAGGCTGTCGACGAACACCCGGTAGCCATGCGCGGTCGGGATGCGCCCGGCCGAGGTATGCGGCGAGGCCAGCAGGCCCAGGTCCTCCAGGTCGCCCAGGATGTTGCGGATGGTGGCCGGGCTGACCTCCAGGCCCGCCACGCGCGCCAGTGTCTGCGAGCCGACCGGCTCACCGTCCTGGATGTAACGCGCGATCAGCGTGCGCAGCAGATGGCGCGCACGCGGGGCAAGCTGGTCAGCGGAACCGTGCATGGAATCAACCTGTGAGACACGGACACTAGATAATGGCGGTGCGTCGCCTTGGCAAGTCATTGGACCACCCCGCCGCGCGTGCTAGCGTTGCGCGGCTCAGACACCCCTGTACCCATGCTCAGACATCTTTCGATCAAGGATTTTGCTGTCGTCCGCGCCACCGAGCTGGAGTTCGGGCCGGGCATGACCGTCGTTTCCGGCGAAACCGGTGCCGGCAAGTCGCTGATGGTCGACGCGCTCGGCTTCCTGTCCGGCCTGCGCGCCGACAGCGGCGTGGTCCGCCACGGCGCCGCCCGTGCCGAGCTGTCGGCCGAGTTCGCCCTGGACCAGCTGCAGGCCGCGCGCCAGTGGCTGGCCGACAACGAGCTGGACGACGAGGACCAGTGCCAGCTGCGCCGGGTGATCCGCGCCGATGGCGGCTCGCGCTCGTGGATCAACGGCCGCCCGGTGACCCTGGCGCAGCTGGCCGATCTGGCGGGGCGGCTGGTGGAAATCCATGGCCAGCACGAGCAGCAGGCCCTGCTGACGCGCCCGTCGCAGCTGGCCCTGCTGGATGCCTATGCCCGCAACGAGGACGTGCGCCGCCAGGTGCGCCGCGCCGCTGCGGCCTGGCAGACCCTGGTCGATGAGTCGCTGGCCCTGTCGCAACAGGGCGACGTTTCCGACCGCATCGGCTTCCTTGAACACCAGCTGCGCGAGCTGGACCGCGAGGACCTTGAGCCCGAGTCGATTGTCGCGCTGGGCGCCAGCCACCGCCGCCAGGCCCATGCCAGCGCCCTGCTGAGCGCCTGCCAGGCGGCCAGCAACCAGCTCAACGGCGACGACGGCAGCTCCGCGATGGATCTGCTGCAGCAGGTGCGCCACGACCTGTCGCGCCTGATCGAGCACGACCCGCGCCTGGGCGAAGTGGACGGCCTGATCGAGAACGCCTCGATCCAGCTGCACGAAGCCTTGTCGCTGCTGGACCGCGTGCACGACGACCTGGATGCCGACCCGGAGCAGTTTGAGGAGAACGAGCGCCGCCTCGGCCGCCTGCACGACCTGGCGCGCAAGCACCGCGTGCCGATGGACGAGCTGGGCGCGCAGCGCGAACGCATGCATGCCGAAGTGGAGCAGCTGCGCGGCGCCGACGAGCGCCTGCAGCGCCTGGCCGGCGAGATCGCGAAGGCCGCGGCCGCCTGGCGCGTGCAGGCCGAGGTGCTCACCGCCTGCCGCCGCAAGGCTGCTGCCGAGCTGTCGGCCACGACCACCGGCATCATCGCCGAGCTGGGCATGGGCGGCGGCCAGTTCCTGATCGAGCTGGAAGCGCAGGACAGCGGCAAGCCGGACCCGCAGGGCGCCGAGCGCGTCGAGTTCCTGGTGGCGGCCAACGCCGGCCAGCCGCCGCGGGCGCTGCGCAAGGTCGCCTCAGGCGGTGAACTGTCACGTATCTCGCTGGCCATCGAAGTGGCCGCGCTGGACCTGGATGCGGTGCCGACCATGGTGTTCGACGAAGTCGACTCGGGCATCGGCGGCGCGGTGGCCGACATCGTCGGCCAGAAGCTGCGTGCTCTGGGCGAGAAGCGCCAGGTGCTGTGTGTCACCCACCTGCCGCAGGTCGCCTCCAAGGGCCATGCCCATTACCGGGTCAGCAAGGCCCCGGTGGAAGGCATGACCCAGAGCGCGGTGGAGAAGCTGGACACCAAGGCGCGCGAGGAAGAACTGGCACGCATGCTGGGTGGCGTGGAAGTGAGCAAGGAAGCACGCGCCGCCGCCCGCAAGCTGCTGGTCGCGTCCAGCTCGCTGGACTGACCGCATTGAGCCGAGCATGGGCTCGGCTCTACGACGTGCGCCCGGACGAAACCGATATGTAGAGCCGAGACCACGCTCGGTTCGCGCGCTTGCGCGCGCGTCCGCGCGCGGGTTTACACCAGCGGCCGCGCCAGATCCACGTGCTGCACCAGGAAGTCGAGGAACGCCCGCACGCGCAGCGGCAGGTAACCGCCCTGCCCCAGGAACACCGCGTGCACCTCTTCCAGGTCGCCCGGGTTGGCCTCCTCCAGCACCGGCAGCAGGCGCCCCGCGGCAATGTCAGCCTGCACCTGGAACGCCGCCAGCCGCGCCATACCCAGCCCACCCAGCACCAGCTGGCGCAACGCATCGCCATTGCTGGCACGGGCATTGCCGCTGGGCAGCACCCTCCGCTCGCGTCCGTCCTGCAGCAGCGGCCAGCCCTGCATCGCCCGCGCATGGCCTATATCCAGCCGGTTGTGCGCCTGCAGCCCCTCGGCGGTCTGCGGCAGGCCATGGCGCTGCGCATAGGCCGGCGCCGCGACGATCATCATCCGGGTCGAGCCCAGCCGCCGCGCCACCAGGCTGGAGCTCTTCAGCGGTCCCGCACGCACGGCCACGTCGGTGCGCTGCTCCAGCAGGTCGATCACCTCGTCGTTCAGGGTCAGGTCCACGCCCACCTGCGGGTTCTGCTGCAGGAACGCGGGCAGCAGCGGCAGCAGGAAGTGCTGGCCGAACGGCACGTTGGAATTGACCCGCAGCCGCCCGCGCGGCTCGGCGTGGGCGCTGGCGCAGCGCTCGGCCTCCTCCAGGTCGGCCAGCACGCGCAGGCCGCGCTCGTAGAACGCGCAGCCTTCCGGGGTCAGCTGCAGCTGACGGGTGGAACGCTGCAGCAGGCGCGTGCCCAGCCGCTGCTCCAATCGCGCCATCAGCTTGCTGACCGCCGAGGGCGTCATGTCCAGCGAGCGCGCGGCAGCGGAGAAGCCGCCGGTCTCGATCACCCGCACGAACACTTCCAGTTCGCCGGATCGGTTGATGTCGGGTCGTGCCATGTCAGTGAATTCAGTTCACAGATGATTATCCATCCGCAGTCTAGTTCACAGATGGATCCGGAATCACCATGACGCTCCCTCCTGCCGCGATTGCCTGATGAGCCGCCTTCGCCCTCTTGCCGCCACCGCCCTGATCGCCCTGTTCGGCACCGCCGGCGCTGAACCTCCCAGCCCCAGCCACTGGGTCGCCAGCTGGCAGGCCAGCCCGCAACCGGTGTGGGGGCCGGACTTCCTGTTCCCGACACTGCTGCCCGCGCAGCTGGACAACCAGACCTTCCGCCAAACCGCGCGGCTCAGCCTGGGCGGGTCGCGCCTGCGGGTGCGGCTGAGCAACGCCCACGGCACGCAGCCGCTGCAGATCGATGCGGCCAGCGTGGCGGCAGAGGCCTGTTCGCCGCCGCTGGCGCTGCGTTTCGATGGTCAGCCGGGCGTGCGCATCGCGCCGGGCGAGCAGCGCCTGAGCGATCTGCTCGCACTGCCGACCCGCAACCTGCAGCAGGTGCAGGTCAGCACCTACCTGGTCGGGCCGACCCCGGTGCAGACCTTCCACTGGGACGGCCGGCAGACCAGCTGGATCGCGCCCGGAAACCAGAGCCCGGCGAGCACGCTGCACGACGCCCGCCCGACCACGGCGCGCGCGTTACTGGCAGGGATCGACGTCGAGGCGCCGGCCAGCGCGCGCAGCGTCGTGGTCATCGGCGACTCGATCACCGATGGCGCCACCGCCACCCTGGACCAGGACCAGCGCTGGACCGACCATCTGGCCGCCCGTCTGGCCCCGCGTGGCGTGGCCCTGGTCAATGCCGGCATTTCCGGCGGCCGCCTGCTGCGCGATGGCATGGGCGCAGCCGCCCTCGGCCGCTTCCAACGCGACGTGATCGACCAGCCCGGCGTGGCCAGCGTGATCGTGCTGATCGGCATCAACGACATCAGCTGGCCGGGCACGGCCTTCGCCCGAGACGAGCCCCGCCCGACGCTGGGCCAGCTGCAGGCCGGCTATCGGGCGCTGGCCCAGCAGGCCCGCCGCCACGGCCTGCGCATCCTCGGCGCGACCCTGCCGCCGTTCGCCGGCGCCCTGCCCGGCACGCCACTGGAGGACTACTACGACGCAGACAAGGACGCACTGCGCCGCCAGCTGAACGACTGGCTGCGCACGGACAGTCCCTTCGATGCGGTGGTCGACCTGGATGCGGCCCTGCGCGACCCGGCGGAACCGTCGCGGATGGCCGCTGACTTTGATTCCAGTGACCACCTGCACCCCGGCGATGCCGGCAACCAGGCCATGGCCGAGGCGGTGGACCTGGGGTTGCTGCTTGGAGATCAGGGGCCACAGCCCTTTTCCGCCAGAAAAGGGATCTGACCCCAGCAACGAAAAACCCCGGGCAGGCCCGGGGTCTTCGTGTATCCGCAACTGGCTGCGGCGCCTTACTTGCGCTTCTTGCGCACGTACAGCACCAGCGAGTGCTCTTCCAGCTCGTAGCCGTGGTCTGCGGCGATCTTGCGCTGCAGCTCCTCGATTTCGTGGCTTTCGAACTCGATGATCTTGCCGCTGTCCACGTCGACCATATGGTCGTGGTGGCCGCCGCGGTCCAGCTCGTAGACGGCCTGGCCGCCTTCGAAGTTGTGCTTCAGCACCAGACCGGCGGCCTCGAACTGGGTCAGCACCCGGTACACCGTGGCCAGGCCGATTTCATCGCCGTGTTCCAGCAGCTGGCGGTAGATGTCTTCGGCGGTCATGTGGTGCTGGGCATTGCGCTGCTCGAGCAGCGCCAGGATCCGCATCCGCGGATGGGTCACCTTCAGGCCGACTTTACGCAGGTCGTGGGTTTCCATAGGTCTCCGTTCATTGGCGATTTAGCGCCAGCTGCCTCGGATTGGGTCGCGGTGGCACGCCGGGAGTGTATCATCGGTTTGATTTCCCCAACCGCCAGTACCGATGCGCAATCTTCTGTTGGTCGCCGCCGTCGCCCTGTCCACCACCGGGTGCGGCATCATCTACAAGCAACCCATCTATCAGGGCAACCTGATCCGGGAAGATGCCGTGTCCAAGCTGCAGGTCGGGCAGAGCAAGCAGCAGGTGAACGCCCTGCTGGGCACCCCGTCCGTGCCGGACCCGTTCCACGCCCAGCGTTGGGACTACACCGCCAGCCAGCGGATCGACCGTCTCGGCCGTACCGAAGTGAAGAACTTCACCGTGTACTTCGAGAACGACGCCGTGACCCGTTGGGAAGGCGACTACTTCCCGGCCAACGACAAGGCGCTGGCCCAGCAGACGGTCCGCCAGTTCGGCCGCAACCTGGCCAAGGACAAGAAGAAGAGCCGCTGAGCCCTTCTGCCCGCCCTTCGGGGCAGGACCCTGGAATCAATCGCCGCGCGCGCGACGCCGGCGGTTTTCCTTGGGATCGGCCTGCAGAGGCCGCAGCAGCTCCACCCGATCGCCATCCAGGAGCGCCTGCTGCGGGCGTGCCAGCACGCCATGCACGGCGGCGGCCGGACAGTCGCCACTACCCTCCAGGGCGGCGGTGGCAATGGCCTCGGCCACGGTCGCGCCTTCCGGCAGCTGCAGCCGGCGTGACAGCACCTGCTGCGGCCAGGCCAGCACCACCTCGACCTCGATCATCGCTCAGCCCTCGTCGGCAACGCGGACGAAGTCGTTGACCATGCGGTCGGCCAGGCCCTGGAAACCGATCGCCAGTGCCGGCGCGAGCAGGCGGGATTTCGGCTCGAACTCCAGGGTCAGGGTGACCTTGCAGGCATCCTCGGCCAGGGCATGGAATTCCCAGCGGCCGTGCAGCTGCTTGAACGGGCCGTCGCGCAGCTGCATATCGATGCTGTGCGGGCGCTGCAGGGTGTTTTCGGTCTGGAACCAGGTGCTGAACGAACCCAGGCCCAGATCCAGGCGGGCGACCAGGCGGTCCTCGCCCTGTTCCAGGATGCGAGCGTCCGAGCACCAGCGGAAGCGGCGCGGATATGCCTGGACGTCGTTGACCAGGTCGAACATGCGCGCGGCCGAGTGTTCGACCAGGGCGCTGCGGCGGATAGTAGGCATAAAGACGGCGCGTTTCGGCAATCGACCGGGCGGGCCCGAATCGGAGACAATACGGAAATGAGCAAGAACAGCGGCAAGGATAAAGCAAAGAACGCGACGGCCAACAAAACCATCGCGTTGAACAAGCGTGCCCGCCACGAGTACCACATCGAGGAACGCTTCGAGGCAGGTCTGGCCCTGCAGGGCTGGGAGGTGAAGTCGATCCGCGCAGGGCGCGGCAACATCATTGACGCCTATGCCTACGTGAAGCAGGGCGAGATCTTCCTGATCGGCGCGCAGATCACCCCGTTGATCCAGGCCTCCACCCACGTGGTGGCCAACGACCGGCGCGAGCGCAAGCTGCTGCTGCACCGGAACGAGATCGACAAGCTGGTCGGCAAGGTCGAGCGCGATGGCTACACGATCGTGCCCACCGCAATGTACTGGAGCAAGAACAAGATCAAGCTGGAAGTGGCGCTGGCCAAGGGCAAGCAGACCCACGACAAGCGCGATGCCGCCAAGGACCGTGACTGGGCGATCGAGAAGCAGCGCGTGATGCGTCGCGGAAATCGCGACGCGTAACAGCGGTATATAGAGTCGAGCTATGCTCGACTGCGCTTTTTTGTAGAGCCGAGCCATGCTCGGCTTGGCGTTTGAAGCAGCCGAGCATGGCTCGGCTCTACAGAAAGCCGGGCGATCAGCCCGCCAGCATGCCCTGCCCGCGCATCCGCGGCGCCAGCGCGGCATGCATCACCGCCAGGTGCATCACCACCGCCAGCTCCGGCGCATGCCGGTCGTCGCCGGCCCGCCACTGCTTTGCCAGCTGGGCCGCATCGTCAGGCAACAGGGCCAACAGCTGCTGGTCATCCAGCGCATCGGCCTGGTGCTGCAGCTGCTGCGACAGCGCCCAGCTGCGGCGGACATGGGTCAGGATGCTCAACGACGCCAGGGTCAGCAGGGCAACGGCCGCCCCGTGCTCGAACCACAGCGCGATGACGTCCGGGCCCCACACCATCACCGCCAGCACGGCCAGGGCCAGCATGCGCCAGCCCGGCACCAGGGCCTGGTCGCGCCGCGGCCAGTACACCACCACCGCGCTGGCCACCAGGAACACCGCCGCCGTCGCCGGCAGCGCGGTCAGGCAGGCCGCAGTGACGATCGCGGCCAGCACCGCCCAGACCCAGCCGGGCGGCAGCGCGCGTCGGCGGTAGTCGGCGCCTACCGGCCCGATCAGCTGTCGCAGGCTGCGTTGTTGGATGGTGTCAGTCACCCGGGGTCTCCGTGTCGTTCCTGGCTCGGATGTTGGCCGCCAGTGTGTCGCAAAATCGTGCCAATGAAGTTAGCAATCCGCTATGACGGGCATGCGGCAATCCCACGGCTTCATTCGCAGACCGACGCCGCAGCCTGTGCCAGCGGGCCTTCACTCAGTACGGGCGCGGGCTGATCCGCCGGAAACGCGGCCGCGATCGCCTTCGCCGCGCGGTCGGCATGGGGCTGGACGTACCACGAAGACTGGCTCGAAAGCGTCATTCCACGCACCTCCCGCTCAAACCGGTACTGGCCCCAGTAGATCGCCAGCGGCTCCTCCAATGCATTCAACGGATTGGGCAGGGCCAGGGCCGCGGGGCACAACCGCGCGAACGCTGCCGCCAATGCCTCACGACCGGCCGCAGGCTGTCCAGCCGAAAGGAAGTGCGCGTACTCGTGCAGCACGATCGGCGCCCAGTCGTCCTCCACGCCCGGCGGCGAGAACAGCACGATGGAACCGCCGCGCAGCTTGGCCTGGGTGCGGTTGGTGTACGGCCACCACACAAAACGCACCTGGAAGACAGGCGCAGCCTCGGCGCCGTAGAACGTGCGCATGCGCGCGACGAACGCGGCTGTCTCAGGCGCCGCCAGTTCCCAGGTCAAGGCTTCCTGCTGCCGGGTGAAGCGTCCAGCCCCTGCCAGCAGCTCGCGGGCATGGGGCTCGAACCGCGCGTAGTAGCGCCGCAACAGCTCGCGGTCGCCAGGCGCCTGCGCAGCGATTGCTGCCTTGACGGCAGCCGCGAATGACGCGGCATTCTGAAAGTAGCCGGTGTAGGGGTCGCCGACGCGGGTGTCGCTGCCGGCAAACAGGCGCTCCGCATCTGGCCGTGCATTGTCATCATCCCGGGCCACGGGGGACGTGCGCTGGCGGAAGCGGGCGTACTCCTCCAGCGCTGCACGATCCTGCGCGTCCAGCCCGAAGCGGCGCTCCCAATCCTGCTTGTAGATCGCGCTGGTATAGCCCGGCAGCCAGTCAGGCAGGTTGTCGAGCAGGTTGAACAGATCGAAGGCCGCGTCGTAGCCCACGGTCACCAGAGGCGGCGCCTGTCGCGAAACGCCTTGCGGCTCGGCACGGGTCCATGGGGCCAGCAGCAACAGCACAGCAATGCACGTGAACTGCCCTGCCCACGACCTGACTGACATCCGATATCCGCCTGAAGTCTGAATGGAGTGATTCGAGCACGGCGAGCACGCAGTCACAACGTGTCCATTGGCAGGGTGCCCTCACTCGGCCGGAGGTCCGCCGAGCGTGACTGTTCAGCAAGATTGCCGTACCATTCGTCTCGTTAGGCGGGTTTCTGGGCAACCAGACACCTGAAAGCCTTGCAAGACTTGAAGAAACCGGGGGTGCATTGGTTTCGACGGGGGTTGTGAAGTCGCCTGGCGCATGCCGAGGGGGTAGCTGTCCTCGTAAATCCAGCTGCAAAACTCTAGTTGCCAACGACGACAACTACGCTCCGGTCGCTCTCGCAGCCTAAAAACTGCGGTGCGTGACCTTCTGCCGACTTAGGCGGAGCCTCGAAACTGCTTGTGTCCATGCTCGCAGCGTAGAGTCATTATCATGGAATCGCGCTGGGCGGCTGCCTGTCAGTCCGGCACTAGAACACAACAGGCTGGTTCCCGGGTGCGCTTTGCACACCGTGCTGCTCGGGGATGAGATTCAACGGTGAGCTAAGCATGTAGTGCTGGGGATGGAGTGCCTTCGGACGGCGGTTCAATTCCGCCCACCTCCACCATCTGTACCGCCCCTCGGGGCACGAAAAGCCGGACACTCCCGTCGATTGGGGTCCGGCTTTTTTGTTGCCTGTTCTACGGCTGCGGCGCCCCGATCGGCGCCACCCGCCCGATCCCGCCGCCGCTGCATGCGGCACCGGTGTATGCCGCCCCTCATGCACAACCGCAACCCGTTGCGCGCGCCCGCGTCGCCTACGTCCTGCTGGGCCTGTTCCTCGGCGGGCTGGGCATCCACAACTTCTACGCCGGCTACCACGGCCGTGCCGTGGCCCAGCTGGTCATCACGCTATTGCTGGGCTGGCTGTTCATCGGCCTGCTCATCACCGGCCTGTGGGCGTTGATCGAGATCATCACCGTCGATACCGACGCCGCCGGCGTGCGCATGGTCTGAGTTCCGCGCTGCGGCCCGTGCAATCTCCTGCGGGCTGGCCCACACTCGATCCGTGCCCGACCACGGCCCCCGATTCCAGAAGGACCTGCCATGAAACTCCAGATTACCGTCTTGCTGCTCACCCTGGCCACCAGCACCGCCCTCGCCGCGGCGCCGTCGGAGAAGGGCACTGCCGCCCTGGAAACCCTGCTGGCCTGCAAGGCCGGCTCGGATTTCACCCAGGCCCAGGCCGAGAAGGCACTGCAGGCCGCCGGCCTGACGCACCTGCGGGGCGGCGTGTTCGAGGCCCAGGGCGCCAAGGTCGCCCTGCTCGGCGGCAGCGTGGACAGCGCCAGCGTCGATATCGCCCCCAGCGGCAGCAGGAGCCTGCATGTCTATCTGAAGAACGTGGCCGCCGATCAGGTGGGCCGCCAGCTGTCGGTCACCACGGTCAATGAGGACGCGGAGACCGAAGCGCCGTCGTACATCCGCAAGGTGGACGCAAAGCACACCCTGCATGTTGGTGCCGCCGATGACTACGAGGGTTATTCGGCGTCGGTGACCTGCCAGATCGCAGGCTGAGCGCAGGCGCCCTGCCCTACAGCCAGCGCCGCACCGCGCGCCGGAAGGCGGCAAAGTCGGTGCCGAGCCGGGCAGACAGTAGCCGCTCCTCCGGCACGATCTGGAAGCGGGTGATCCAGCCGACGAACAGCGGCACCACCAGCAGGGCCGCCGCACTGCCCAGCCACAGCATTCCGCCCAGCAGCACCAGCACCTGCCCCAGGTACATCGGGTTGCGCGTGTGGCGGTAGATGCCGCCGGTCACCAGCGACGTGGCGGCGGCCGGGCGCAGCGGATTGACCGTGGTCCGCGCGCGGCGGAAGGCGAGCTTGGGCAGCAGGTTCAGGGCCAGGCCCAGCAGCATCACCAGCAGCGCCATCCAGCCCGGCACCGGCAGGGCGGGCCACGGCCAGGTACGGGCAAGCGCATAGCCCAACGCCGCGCACAGCAGCATCACCAGCGGCGGCGGAATCCGCGTTTCCAGCAGGTGCATGGTCATTCCCTGAAATGCCCTGCCGGCGATGGTGCCACAGTCCGTCCAGCGCGCGTTTAGCCACATGCTTCCGCGTTGACACCCCGGCGGCTAGAGTGGCGCCACCGCGCTGGAGGATCGCATGGCAACCACGGGCTTCGGCGTCATCCGCCACACGACCCTCATCATCACCGCGCTGCTCCTGCTGAGCGGCTGCGCCACGCTGCGCCAGTTCGGTCCCTCGGTGCAGGTGGCCTCGGTCACCCCGGGCCAGTACATCGCCCTCAAGCGCGGCGACATCCTCACCAGTGGCAAGCTGAGCGAGGCGACCACCGAGACACTGCGGGTGGCCGGCCTGGACGAGACCACCTGTGCCAAGCCCGGTCTGCCCTGCATCGAGGCGATGGAAGCGAGCATCGTGGTGCGCGAGGAGGACAAGCGCTCGACCCTGGCCGAACTGTGGCTGCAGCAGGCGATGGCGATGCCGGCGCCCAAGGCCAAGCGCGGCACCACGCCAGCGATGATCGTGGCCGATCCCGGCTTCCAGCCGCGGCTGGATGCATGGATGCAGGTGGCGCGGCAGGCGTACGCGTACCTGTTCTTCACCGAACGCACGGCCAACCAGCGCGGCTTTGAAGACCGCCAGACCCAGGTGCGCGACTACTACAACCTGGCCGCGCAGGAAGCGGCGGTGATGCTGTTCGACGCATATTCCAGCCAACAGGTGCGCAACAAGGATGGCCGCCTGCAACTGGGCCGCTGGACCTTCGTGCTCGCCCCCGCCGACACCGGCGTGGTGCAGGACACCCGCGAACCCATCGAGCTGGTGCCGGCCGCGTCGCTGTCCTTCACCGGCACCCTGCGCCGGGTGCAGCGGCGCGATGGCTTTGGCGCCGAGCTGGTGGCGGTGATGGCGGACCCGGCCAGCGATGGCCTGGCGGCGGCGCACGGCCACGGCAGAACAGCAGCGGATGACGCGGCTTCGGCCCAACGCTGGAGCGGCATGCCTTCGCCGTCGATAACGGTGCTGCTGCGGTTCTCCGGCGGCAACCTGTGGGAAGTCCTGCACGATGAAACGCCCACGGTGGAGATCCATGATCCCTACCAGATCGCGGCCGTTGAACTGCATGGGCAGAAGGTGCCATTGGCCGCCAACTTCACCGCCGGCTACGCACTGTGGCTGGCACGTTCCAATTTCAGCCGGCAGTCGCTGCGCAGCCTGTTTGGCAGCAAGGGCGGCATTGATCGGCCACATCTGTTCATGCTGCAGCCCTACGATCCGAAGCGGCGGGTACTGCTGATGATCCATGGCCTGGCCAGCAGCCCCGAGGCCTGGGTGAACGTGGCCAACGAGCTGATGCGCGACGACGAGATCCGCCGCGAGTTCCAGGTCTGGCAGTTCTATTACCCTACGAACATGCCCATCGCGCTCAGCCACGATGCGATCCGGCACACGCTGGATGATGTGATGCAGCACTACGATCCAACCGGGAAGGCGCAGGCGTCGCATGACATGGTGGTGGTCGCGCACAGCATGGGCGGGGTCATCTCGCGCCTGCTGGTGTCGTCGTCGGGCGACCATCTGGTGGATACCCTGCTGTCGACGGCAAAGATGAGCCCCCGACAGCGCGAACTGCTGCGAACCCGCGGCGCGCCATTGCTGACCTTCCAGCCCGAGCCGGAGATCTCGCGGGTCGTGTTCATCGCCACCCCGCACCGCGGCACGGACGTGGCCGGTACCCGCCTGGGTCGCTGGATCGGCCGGCTTGTGCGCCTGCCGTTGACCGTGCTGGAGGATGTGGCCGGGGTGGATGATGGCGGCAGCTTCGACGCCAAGGACGCCAAGCAGGGCTACCAGATGAACAGCATCCAGAACCTGGACAAGGACGATGCGTTCGTGAAGGCGGTGGCCGACCTGCCGATGTCACCACAGGTGCGCTACCACTCGATCATCGCCCGCGCCAACGCCGATGGTCCGCTGGACAAGACCGATGACGGATTGGTGCCGTACTGGAGCTCGCACCTGCCCAACGCGGTGTCGGAAAAGGTGATCGTGTCCGGGCACAGCGTGCAGGAAGCCACGCCGGCGATCGTCGAACTGCGGCGCATCCTGCATGAGGACATGCAGGCGCATGATGGCGGGCAGAAGTAATCCTGCCCGCGCGGCGCGCCTCAGAAATCCAGGCTGTAACCCAGCGTCACCGTCCGCCCACGCCCGGCGAAGTACCGCGCCGGTTCGATCAGCGCGCTCTGCGAGTAATAGGTGATGTACTGGCGGTCGAACAGGTTGGCGATGCCCAGGTTCACCTTGCCCTTGGCAAGCCTGTAGTCCACGCCCAGATCGAACAGCGCGTAGCCGCTGAATTCCTTGGCGGCCTCGTCGAAGTTGCGGCTGAAGGCGTACTGCCCCTGTACGAAGGTCGACAGCTCCGGCGTCCACTGCGCCGACCAGGTGGCGATGACGCGGTTCGGTGCGATGTTCAGGCCATCCAGGCGCGCGTCGAGTCGGCCGTCGGCGTTGCTGTCGTAGCGGCCACGGGTCCAGGCGTAGGACAGGCCCAGGCGGTGCGCATCATTCAGACGATAGCGCACGCTCGCATCCAGGCCTTCGATGGCGGTCTTTTCGCGGGCCAGCTGGAACGCGCCGTCGACTGCGATCACCCGCGTGCCGTACTCGGAGCGCGACTGGAACGCACTGGCCTCGGCTTCCCACGACGGCGAGCGGTAGCGCACGCCGATCTCGCTGTTGCGGGTCAGCAGCGGCTGCAACGAACGCAGCGATTCCACGTTGGTACCCGGCGCGTTGATCGAGCGCAGCACGCGGCCGACGTCGGGCATGCCGAACCCTTCGGAATAGCTGGCGAAGGTGTTGAAGCGCTCGGTCGGCGCGTACACCAGGCCGATGTTGCGCAGGTTCTGCTGGAACTTCAGCTTGCCGCCCTGCACCGCCACGCGGTTGTAGCGGTACAGCGTGGTGTAGCTGTCGATGCGCAGGTCGGCCTCTTCGCGGCGCCACCCGCCCTGCACGATCAGCTGCGGCAGCAGCTTGTAGTCGGCCTGCACGAAGCCGGCCACGCTGCTGTAGCGCGAATCGGGCACGTAGGTGCGGCCGGTGCCATACAGATCCTGCTTGCCACTGTCGCGCAGCGTGTCCACGCCGGCAGTGATCTTCAGCTCGCCGCCGAGCAGATCATCGCGGCCCAGGCTGGTCTTGGAGCCCCACTTCGAGGCGGTCGAGCGCGACTGGTCATACAGCGTCCCGACCGGTGCGATCAGCGGATCCTGGAAGGTGGACGAGTTGTCAGCGCCGAACAGGCCTTCGAATTCCTGGTTGAACACCATTGCCTTCAGTTCCATGCCCGCCAGGTCGTGGTGGGTGTAGCTGAGGCCGGTGGTCCAGGCATCGTTCCACGCCGGCGTGCCCGGCGGCGTGCCGCGCACCGACGTGGTGGCGATGCCCAGGTCGCGGTTGCCGGCCACAGGGACGTACTCGGCCTTGGACTTGATGCGGTAGCGGTTGCTGCTGAACTGCAGTTCCTGGTTGTCGTCGATCCAGTAGCCCAGCTTGGCGTGCAGGTCGTAGGCGCGGGTCGACATCAGGTCGCCCTGAGTGACGTCCACGCCGATCGGCGTGCCCTCGCCGTCCACCCACAGGCCCTGGTCTTCATAACCGGCGCCGAGCAGGTAATCCCACTTGCCTTTGCTGCCGCTGATGCGGTAATCGGCGCGGTAGCCGGCGGTTTCACCGCGCACCTCGGACGTCGGCAGCGTGGTCTGCACGCCCACGTGCTGGTTGACCGCACCCGGTTCCGGGCGCCGGGTGATGAGGTTGATGGTGCCGCCGGTGGCGCCCAGGCCGTTCATGGCGTTGGCGCCCTGGATGACTTCGATGCGCTCGACCAGCGCGTAATCAATCGTGTGTGCTTCGCGACCGGTCGGGCGCAGCGGGTTCGACTGCGGAATGCCATCGACCAGGATCAGCGGCGTGCGCCCGCGCAGGGTCTCGCCACTGCCGTTCATCTTGCCGCGGCTGGGCGTGTACGACGGCAGCAGGCTGGACAGCACATCGGACGAATTGCTGCTGAGGCGCAGCTGCTGCTCGATCTGTTCCTTGCCAATGATCACCACCGTCTGCGGCGCGGTGGCGGCGTCCTGGCCGGTACGCGAGGCGGTCACGATGACCTTGTCCAGCGTCTGCGCCTCGGGCGGGGCCTGCTCGGCGTGGGCATGGGCACAGACCAGCAACGAAATGGCGACCGTCAGCCGCGAATATCTCAGCACGTGAACTCCTCTTGGGGGGGAGGGCGTGGCGATATGGCTGGCCCGGAACAGGGGCGTATCTTTCCCGACGTGTCGCAATGCGTCAATTCCATGCGACGGGCCAAAGGGCACGCAGTGTTCACCAGCCGCCCATCCCGGCACACCTACGCCTCCCGTTCCATGGCATGCTCCGTGAAACCGTTTTCATGGAATGGAGGGATTCCACGATGTTGTCGCGTCTTCGCCGGCCCGCACTGTGCGCGCTGCTGGCTCTTGCTCTGCCTGCTGCTGCCTGGGCAGCCCAACCGCCCGCCCCGCTGAAGGTGATGTCCTTCAACGTGCGCACTCCCGCCGATACCGAACCCGGCAAGCGCTGGGACGACCGTCGCGATGTGATGGTCAAGGTCATCCTCGATGCGCACCCGGCCGTGGTCGGCACCCAGGAACTGGTGCAGGAACAGGCCACCTACCTGGCCGCGCACCTGCCCGGCTACCGCTGGTTCGGCGAAGGCCGCCGCGGTGGCGACGGCGATGAGCACATGGGCGTGTTCTACGACACCAAGGTGCTGGCCATCGAGGAGTCGGGCAACTTCTGGCTGTCCGACACGCCGGACGTGCCGGGCAGCATCACCTGGGGCAACCTGTACCCGCGCATGGTCACCTGGGCGCTGTTCCGCCGCCTGGACGATGGCCGTCGCTTCTACTTCATGGACACCCACCTGCCCTATCGCGACGAGGACGAGCCGCGCCGGATCAAGGGTGCCGAGCTGATCGCCAAGCGCGTGCAGACGCTCCCGGCCGACCTGCCGGTGGTGCTGACCGGTGATTTCAACACCGAGCCGGGCAGCGAGACCTACAAGGCATTCACCCGCGTGCTGCAGGACACCCGCACCCAGGTGAAGGCGCCGAAGGGCCCGCGCGAGACCTTCCATGATTTCACCGGCAAGGCCACCGTGCAGCTGGACTGGGTGCTGGTGCGTGGCTTCCATGCACGCAGCTTCACCACCGACGACCGTCGCATCGGCGGCGTGCTGCCGTCGGACCACTTCCCGCTGGTGGTCGAACTGGACTGGCCGAAGCCCTGAGCACATGCGGCCATCGCTAGGGCGGTGGCCGCCTTACCAGCAGGCGATACAGCGCCTGATGCTGGTCACGCGCCTGGCAGATGCGTGCGGCGATGGCCAGGAACAGGCCGATGCCGACCAGGCCGGGCGCCAGCAGCGAATCGGGCAGGCGCAGGAAGCCGATGGCCACTGCCAATGCGGCCAGCACCAGCAGCGCCACCACCGCTACGGACAGGCCTGCGCCAGGCAGGCCGGGATCGCCGAACAGCACCCGCTGCGTCGATCGCTTCTCGTCACTCATTGCCGCCGCTCCTTGGAACCTGCCCTATTACTTACTACGGCGGACCAGCGTTCCGGCAGAGTCAGAAACGTCATGGCGGCAGCGGGCCAGATGCAACAAAGGGACGGATGCCTGCGCATCCGTCCCTTCCTGGGTACTACAACCCTGCGTTTACTGCACCTGCGCCACGCTCGGCGCCTGCGGCGACTGCCCCCAGCCACCCAGTGCCTTGTAGACACCGACCACACTGACGTTGACCTCGGCCTCGGCTGCGGCCAATGCATCGTCAGCGGCCAGCTGCGTGCGCTGCGCATCCAGCAGGGTCAGGAAGTCCTCCGAACCCTCGCGGAAGCGGATCTGCGCCAGCGATTCGGCACGCCGCGCCGCCTGCGCCTGCTCGACCACGATGGCCAGCCGCGCCTGCTGCTTGGAGTAGCGGGTCAGGGCGTTTTCGGTGTCTTCCAGCGCCAGCAGCACGGCCTGCTCGTACTGCGCAGCCACGCCTTCGGCCTCGGCCTTGCTGGCACGCAGGCGTGCACGCACGGTGCCGAAGTCGAGCGCCGCCCAGCTCAGCGACGGCGTCAGCGACCAGGCCTTGTTGTTGCCGTTGACCAGGCCGCTGGCATCGCCGCCGAGGAAGCCGACGAAACCGGACAGTGACAGCCGCGGGAACAGATCGGCCGTGGCCACGCCGACACGCGCGGTGGCGGCGGCGAGGCGACGCTCGGCCACGCGCACATCGGCACGCTGGCGCAGTAGCTCGCGGGTGTCACCCAGCGGCAGTGCCTTGGCAAACGCCGGCACGTCCTGCGGCGCCAGCATCGCGGTCAGCACTTCCGGGCGCTGGCCCAGCAGCACCGCCAAGCGGTTGCGCGACTGTGCCTCGGACACTTCCAGCAGCGGGATGTCGGCCTCGATCGCCTTCAGGCGGGCCCGGCTGCTCTGCACATCCAGTTCGCTGCCGGCACCCAGTTCCCAGCGGGCCTCGGTCAGCTTCTGCGTATCACGCAGGTTTTCCAGCGTGTGCTGGGCCACCGCGATGCGCTTCTGCGTGCCACGCAGCTCGAAGTAGTTGCGTGCCACTTCGGCGGCGACCAGCACCTGCGCGTCGGCCAGGTTGGCCTGCTCGGCACCGAGGTCGGCGCGTGCGGCTTCTGCAGCGCGGCGCTTGCGGCCGAACAGATCCAGCTCCCAGCCCGCATCGAAGCCGAGCTGGTAGCTTTCACTGAACACCCGCTGCCCACCCAGCTGCGGATCGGGTTGCTTGCGGCGGTCGTAGCTGCCGTCAGCGGTGATGTGCGGGGCCTGGTCGAAGCGGCTTTCGACGAACACCGCACGGGCCTGGCTAACGCGGGCCACGGCCACGCGCAGGTCCAGGTTGTCCGACAGTGCGCCGTGCACCAGTTCTTCCAGCACCGGATCGTCGAACTGCGCCCACCAGCTGGCCACCGGCGAAGCGGTGCTGTACACCGCCTGCTGTGCGCCCTGCAGCACCACCGGCTCCTGCGCTGGGGCCATGTAGTTGGGGCCGACGCTGACACACCCGGCCAGCACCAGGCTGGAGATGGCCATCGCCAACGTGCGGATCACCATGGCAGCACCTCGCCCAGGTAGGTGAAGCTGCCGCTGGCGCCGGCTTCGCCGACCAGCGCCATTTCCACGCTGGAACGTGCGCCTTCGCTGATCTCGATTTCGCCGTTGCCACCGTTCATGTCGGTCTTCACGTAGCCGGGGTGCACGGTGTTGACCTTGATCGGGGTGTTTCGCAGCTCGTAGGCCAGGGCCAGGGTCCAGCTGTTCACCGCCGCCTTGGAAGCGTTGTAGGCGGGGATCTTGAAATCGTAGATGCCCGAGTTCGGGTCGGCGTGCAGGGTCTGCGAGCCGAGCATGCTGGACACGTTGACGATGCGGCCGGACTTGGCCTGCTTGACCAGCGGCAGGAAGGCCTGGGTGACCGCGACCAGCGCGAACACGTTGGTGCCGAAGGTGCGGTGCCAGGTGTCCAGCGACTGCTCGGACGGCGCCTGCGCCGGGTTCTCGATCATGATGCCGGCGTTGTTGACCAGGATGTCCAGGCGGCCGTGGCGCTGGCGCACCTGCTCGACGGCCCCGGCGATGCTGGCTGCATCGGTCACGTCCAGCTGGATGGCTTCCACCGGCAGGCCTTCGCCCTGCAGCAGCAGTGCCTGCTCCACCGCGGTCTCGCGCTTGCGGCCGGCCAGCAGCGTGTGCACGCCGGCCTGGGCCAGCTGGCGCACGGTTTCCAGGCCGATGCCACGGGTGGCGCCGGTGACCAGCGCGATCTTGTTCTGATGGGTGTTCATGGATTCATGCCTTGGTTTGGGGGAAGCGGCCGCCGCTCAAGGCGGCGACCGCGGGAGTGCATGTCAGTGGTGAATGGTGGGATCGCCGTGCTGCACCAGCTGGCCGCCGCCGTTGCGGGTAACGAACTTGCGCAGGGCCACGTAGAACACCGGGGTCAGGAACAGACCGAACAGGGTCACGCCCAGCATGCCGGCAAACACCGTGATGCCGGTGACAGAGCGCACTTCGGCGCCTGCACCATGGGACAGCACCAGCGGCACGGTGCCGGCGATGAATGCGATGGAGGTCATCACGATCGGACGCAGACGCAGGCGGCAGGCTTCCAGCGCCGCTTCAACGATGCCCTTGCCGCCCATTTCCAGTTCACGGGCGAACTCGACGATCAGGATCGCGTTCTTGCACGCCAGGCCCATCAGCACCACCAGGCCGACCTGCACGAACACGTTGTTGTCACCACCGGTCATCCACACACCGAACAGCGCCGACAGCAGGGTCATCGGCACGATCAGGATCACCGCCAGCGGCAGCGACCAGCTTTCGTACAGCGCTGCCAGCACCAGGAAGGCCAGCATGATCGCCACCGGGAACACGATGAAGGCAGCCTTGCCCTGGGTGGCCTGCTGGTAGCTCAGGTCGGTCCATTCAGTGGTCATGCCCACCGGCAGCACCTTGCCGGCGATCTCGGTCAGCTTGTTCATCGCTTCGGCCGAGGACAGCAGGCGCGGGTCGGCTTCACCAGCCAGGTCGGCGGCCGGGTAGCCGTTGAAGCGCAGCACCGGGTCCGGGCCGAAGGTCTGCTTGATGGTGACCATCGAACCGATCGGCACCATCTCGCCGCGATCATTGCGGGTACGCAGCTTGCCGATGTCTTCGACGCTCTCGCGGAACGGGCCGTCGGCCTGGGCGATCACCTGCCAGGTACGACCGAACTGGTTGAAGTCGTTGACGTAGGCCGAACCCAGGTAGGTCTGCAGGGTGTCGAACAGCTCGGTGAGCTGCACGCCCTGGGCCTTGGCCTTGACGCGGTCCACTTCCGCATCCAGCTGCGGCACGTTGGCCTGATAGCTGGTGATCGGGAAGGCCATGCCCGGGGTCTGCGCGACGGTGCCCTGCATCGCCTGCACGGCATTCTGCAGCGCGCCGTAGCCCAGGTTGCCCCGGTCCTGGATGAACATCTGGTAGCCGTTGCCGTTGCCCAGGCCGAGGATCGGCGGCGGCATCATGGCGAAGGCGAAGCCTTCCTGCAGCCCGGCGATCTTCTGGTTGATCTCGGCGTTGATCTGCGCAGCGGTACGGCCATGACGCTCGGCAAACGGCTTGAGCGGAATGAACGCCACACCGGTGTTGGGCGTGTTGGTGAACTGCAGCGCGTTCAGGCCCGGGAACGAAATGGTGTGGGCAACGCCATCGGTTTCCTGGGCGATCCTGGCGACCTTGCGCAGCATTTCATCGGTACGCGCGATCGACGAGCCCTCCGGCAGCTTCACGCCGGCGATCAGGTACAGCTTGTCCTGGGTCGGGATGAAGCCCGGTGGCACCAGCTTGAAGATCATGCCGGTACCGACCAGCAGGATCGCGTAGACCACGAACACCGCGCCGCGACGACCGAGGATCTTCGAGACACCACGCTCGTACTTCTCCGAGCTGGACTTGAAGAAGCGGTTGAACGGACGGAACACCCAGCCGAAAAGGCGGTCGATGAGGCGCGTCGGCGCATCCTTGGCGGCGTCATGCGGCTTCAGCAGGCGCGCGGCCAGGGCCGGCGACAGGGTCAGCGAGTTGATCGCCGAGATCACCGTGGAGATGGCGATGGTGACCGCGAACTGCTTGTAGAACTGACCGGTGACGCCGGACAGGAAGGCCATCGGCACGAACACGGCGCACAGCACCAGCGCGATCGCGATGATCGGGCCGGACACTTCGCGCATGGCCTGGTGGGCCGCCGCGAGCGGGGTGAGGCCTTCCTCGATGTTGCGTTCAACGTTTTCGACGACCACGATCGCATCGTCGACCACGATGCCGATCGCCAGCACCAGGCCGAACAGGCTCAGCGTGTTGATCGAGAAGCCCAGCAGGTACAGCGCAGCGAAGGTACCCACCACCGACACCGGCACGGCGATCAGCGGAATGATCGAGGCACGCCAGGTCTGCAGGAACAGGATCACCACCAGCACCACCAGGGCGATGGCTTCGAGCAGGGTGGACACCACGGCCTTGATCGAGTCACGCACGAAGATGGTGGTGTCATACACCGCTTCGTACTTCACGTCGGCCGGCATGGTCTTCTGCATCTCGTCCATGGTGCCGATGACCGCATCACGGATTTCCAGCGCGTTCGCGCCCGGTGCCTGGAAGATGCCGATGCCCACGGCGTTCTTGCCGTCCAGCTGCGAGCGCAAGGTGTAGTCGCCGGCGCCCAGTTCAACGCGGGCCACATCGGACAGGCGCACGATCTCGCCATCGGTGCCGCTCTTGAGCACGATGTCGCCGAATTCCTTCTCGGACTTCAAGCGGCCCTGGGCATTGATCAGGGTCAGGAACTGGCTGTTGGGCAGCGGTTCCGCACCGAGCTGGCCGGCCGAGACCTGCACGTTCTGCTCGCGCATGGCGGCAACCACATCGCTGGCGGTCAGGCCGCGCGAGGCCACCTTGTCCGGGTCCAGCCAGGCGCGCATGGCGTAGTCACCGCCACCGAAGATCTGCGCATCACCCACGCCCGGGATACGGGCCAGCGCGTCCTTGACGTGCAGACGGGCGTAGTTGCGCAGGTACAGGGTGTCGTACTTGCCATTGGGCGAGGTCAGATGCACCACCATGAGGAACGTCGGCGACTGCTTCTGGGTGGTCACACCCTGCCGGCGCACGTCCTCGGGCAGACGCGCCTGCGCCTGTGCCACGCGGTTCTGCACCTTCACCGCCGCCGCGTCCGGGTCGGTGCCCGGGCGGAAGGTGACGGTCATCTGCAGCACGCCATCGGAGCCGGCCACCGACTTGAGGTACATCATGCCCTCGACGCCGTTGATCGCCTCTTCCAGCGGGGTGGCCACGGTTTCAGCGATGACCTTGGGGTTGGCGCCCGGGTAGACCGTGCGCACGACCACCGACGGCGGTACCACTTCCGGGTACTCGCCGATCGGCAGCAACGGGATCGAGATCAGGCCGGCGGCGAAGATCACGATCGACAGCACCGCCGCGAAGATCGGCCTGTCGATGAAGAAACGGGAAAAGTCCATGGAGGAATTCCTGGGAAATGCCGCCGACGGGCAACAGCCGCCCTGCCCCTCGTCAATCTGACGAAGGCAGGGAAGGCTGCCGCTGGCGCCGGCAGCTAAGCGGAAACTTGGATCAGGAGACGGCGGATCAGTGGTTCAGCGCGGCGGTGGCATCGCGGCCCGGTGCGGCGGCCGGCGGCTGCATCGCCACCGCCTTGGCCTGCACCGGCATGCCCGGCATGAAGACCTTCTGCACGCCGTCGATGATGACCTTGTCACCAGCGGCCAGGCCGCTTTCGACGATGCGCAGGCCTTCGACGGTTCGGCCGAGCTGGATGTCGCGGCGCTGGGCCTTGCCATCCTTGTCGACCACGTACACGTACTTGCGGTCCTGGTCAGTCAGCACGGCCTTGTCGTCGATGAGCATGGCCTGGAACTGGCCGCTGCCGAGCAGCTGTACGCGGGCGAACAGGCCCGGGGTGAACTGGCGGTCGGCGTTGTCCAGCAGCGCGCGGACACGGATGGTGCCGGTGCTGCGGGCCACCTGGTTGTCGAGGAAATCGACCTTGCCGGCGTGCGGGTAACCCTCTTCACCGGACAGGCCGACCTTCACCGGCAGTTCGCTGTCACGCTCGCTCGGGCGTTCACCCTTGCGGGCCATCTGGGCGTAGCGCAGGAAGGTGCTTTCGTCAGCATCGAAGTACACGAACACCTTGTCCAGCGAGACCAGCGTGGTCAGCACGCTGGCGCTGTCGCCGGCGGTGACCAGGTTGCCGGCGGTGACCATCGCGCGACCGGCACGGCCGTCGATGGGCGCGCGCACCTTGGTGAACTCCAGGTTGAGGCGGGCGGCATCCAGTGCGGCCTGCGCGGCCTGCACCGCAGCACCGGACTGGTCAGCCGCGGCGCGACGCTGTTCGGCGGTCTCGGTGGAGATGGCCTGCTGCTCGGACAGGCGCTTGGCACGCTCGGACTCGCTGCGGGCCAGGCTGGCCTGGGTGCGGGCGCGGGCCAGTTCGGCGGCGGCGCGATCGTACTCGGCCTGATAACTGCGGGCGTCGATGGTGAACAGGACGGCGCCCTTCTTCACTTCTTCGCCTTCCACGTAGTTGACCTTGTCGATGTAGCCGGAGACGCGCGGGCGCAGTTCAACGCTCTGCACGGCCTCGACGCGGCCGCTGAACTCGTCCCACTGGCTGATCGGCTTGACCAGCACCGGGGCGGCACTGACCTGCGGCGGCGGCGGCGCGCCGGCCTCTTCGGCATGGCCGCCACTGCAGGCGGCCAGCACCGCGGCTGCGAGGATCGACACGCCGGCCATCGCCAGGCGATGGCTGAAACGATGTGGGGTGGTGTTGGGGGAAGTCATGGCATGCATCCGTACGGAAGGGGTGGTAGTGCGTGGAAATCGGAGATCGGTGAAACGGTGGCGTAGCCTGCGACCTCAACGATGGTTGAGGTCAAGCAACGCCTGCGGTGTCGCGCCACAGCGGTGGCAGATCGAGGTTCAACAGGCCGCGCGGCAGTTCCGCATCGCTGCTGTCGCAGCGGACGATGGCGCGGTTGTCGCGGCATCCATCGAGCAGGGACACCACGCGGCGACCGACCAGCAGCGAGCTGGGCCACTCGATGCAGGCATTGGCCGCATTGGCCGGGGTGCACACGGGGCTGGACACTTCCAGCATCTGCGCACGCACGCCCAGTGCCTGCGCTTCCTGGTGCACGACCTGCGCGTACATGCGCAGGGCGGCGGTGGTGATCGAGGTTTCACCGTAGCCAGCCCAGGGCTTGGCACCGGCGGGGCTGCCGATCATCACGTAGCGGCGGGCGTGCGGGTTGTCCTGCAGCAGCGGCAGCAGGTGGCGCACCGCGTGGGCGTGCGGCATCAGGTCGGCCTGCATTGCACCCAGCAGGGCATCGCCACTGCGGTCGACGACACGGCCCCGGTTGTACGGACCGCCCATCGCCGCGACCACGGCTGCCAGCGGGCGCGGACGCTGCGCCACGCGTTCGGCCAGCACCCGTGCCGAGCCGTCGTCACTGAGCGAACCCAGCATCGTCTGCAGGCCGGGCTCATCGGCGAACAGCTCGTGCAGCGCCGCCAGCCTGCCCGGGTCGCGCCCCACCACCAGGACCGGACTGCCGGCCTCCAGCAGGGCACCGACCACGCCCTGGCCGACGGCACCGGTGCCACCGAGGACCAGGACCTCGGGCGTCAGAATCCCATTCACGGGACATTTCCTCCCAAATCCGGGATAGTCCCAATTCGACGCAGTCGGTCGCCCTGACGGGGGACCAGGCGGATCGAACTGCCGCGCTGGCTACGGACAGGCGCGGTGAACTCCCTGAAATCCTTGTGTACCAAGGAACTGGGACGGGCTTCCACGGTCATGGCCTGGTCCAGAGCGTTCTGGCCGGCACGCCGGAAGTGGTCAAGAATGTTGCGCAGGCTCATGGGGGACGAGCTCCATTTCACGAATGGCGCCACGATAGACCTCAAACCTTTACTTGATTAGTCCGGATTAAGGGGAATAATCATCCCGTCCCCGGTCCAATCGATCTGTCACGATTGTCCCATCCCCGCCGTCCAGGATCCCGACCATGTCCCACGATCTCAACGAGACGCTGATCTTCGTCAAGGTGGTCGAGCAAGGCAGCTTCATTGCCGCTGCCAAATCGCTCGGCCTGCCCAAGACCACGGTCAGCCGCAAAGTGCAGGAGCTGGAAACGCGCCTGGGTGCGCGCCTGCTGCATCGGACCACGCGCCGCCTCGGCCTGACCGAAGCCGGTTCGATCTATCACGAGCATTGCCAGCGCATCGCACGCGAGCTGGAAGAAGCAGAGAGCGCGGTGAGCCAGTTGCAGTCCGGCCCGCGTGGCTGGCTGCGCTTCACCGTGCCCTACGCCATCGGTATCACCTGGATCGCGCCGCTGCTGGGCCAGTTCCATGCGCAGTACCCGGAAATCCGCCTGGACATGCACCTGGGCAACGAGAAGCTGGACCTGATTGCAGGCGAAGCCGATCTTGCGCTGCGCGTCGGTGCCCTGCCCGATTCCAACCTGGTGGCGCGCAAGCTCGGCAGCCTGCGCACGCAGGTGTTTGCCAGCCCGGCCTATATCGAACGTTACGGCGAGCCGCTGCACCCGGAAGAGCTGCAGTTCCATCGCATCCTGGCCATGCGCAAGCCGTACCACACCGGCAATTCTCCGCGCTTCACCTGGCAGCTGGGCGAGAACGGTGGCGAGCTGCGCGATTTCCCGGTGACGCCGCTGATGACCGCCAACGACATGTCGGCGTTGAACGGCGCGCTGGTGTGCGGCGAAGGCCTGCTGCTGACCGGCGACGTGATGGCCAAGCCGTTCGTCGAATCGGGGATGGTGCGCCGCGTACTGGCCGGCTGGACCGGGCCGGAAGTGGATTTCAACGCGGTGTTCGCCGGCGGCCGCCTGGTCTCGCCGAAGGTGCGTGCCTTCGTCGATTTCCTGGTGGAGAAGCTCAACTTCGATGCCAACTACATGCTGGCGCAGTGCCCGGCGGCGAAGCTGGCACGGCAGCAGCAGGAGAAGGAAGACGCGGTGCTGGAAAGCAGTGGCAAGCGCATCCTCGAGAAGGTCACTGCTGCGGCATGACCGACGCATCCACGCATGGCGTGGATCTACTGTTCGACTGCTTTTGTAGAGTCGAGCCATGCTCGACTGGCTTTTGTAGAGTCGAGCATGGCTCGACTCTACAGGTCGGAGAGCACGTGCTCGACAAGCGCGCGCAGCTTCGGTTCGGCCTGGCGACGGCTCGGGTAATACAGGAAAAAGCCTTGGAAGCGCGGGCAGTACGGCTCCAGCAGTGACACCAGTTCACCGCGCTGCAGCCACGGCCGCCACGTCTCTTCCATGCCGATAGCGATGCCCGCGCCGGCCAGCGCCAGGCGCACCATCACACCCATGTCGTTGCTGGTGATTTCCGGCTGCACATCGACGCTGAACTCGCGGCCGCGCTCCTCGAATTCCCAGCGATACGGCGCCTTGCCCGGCGCACTGCGCCAGCCGATGCAGCGATGCCCGGCCAGGTCGCGCGGATGCGTCGGCAGCGTGTGCTGACCGCGGTACGACGGCGCGCACACCACCAGCTGCCGCTGCCGCGCCGATACCGGAACGGCAACCATGTCCTGGGCGATGACTTCGCCCAGGCGCACGCCCGCATCGAAGCCCGCGCCGACGATATCGAACTCTTCATCGCTCACCGTGATATCCAGCTGCAGCGCGGGGTGCTTTGCCGCGAAGCTGGCCAGCAACGGTCCGGCGAGGAAGGCTTCGGCGATGGAGGAGACCGCAAGCCGCAGCTGTCCGGACACGGCGGTCTGGCGCCGTTGCGTGGCCTCCAGTGCGGTATCCAGCTCGGCCAGCGCCGGCCGCACCGACGCCAGCAGTGCCTGCCCGGCATCGGTCAGGTTGACGCTGCGGGTGGTGCGCAGGACCAGAGCGATGCCCAGCGCCTGTTCAAGCTTGCTGATCGTCTGGCTGACCGCGGATCGGGTCACGCCCAGCTGGTCGGCCGCACCAGTGAAGCTGCGGCACTCGGCCACCCGCTGGAACACGGCAAGGGCATTGAGATCGACGGGCATTGGTTAGCATTCCTTAACAGGCTGATCGGCAATCGCCATCTTATCGCGACAACGCGGGCGATCTACCTTAGCAACACCGGGTCCAGACCGACCCTTTCCATCCGATCAGGAGTCCTGCCATGAGCGTTTCCCGAACCATCCTCATCACCGGCGCGTCCAGCGGCATCGGCGCCGGCATTGCCCGCACACTGGCCCAGCCGGGTGCACGGCTGGTGCTCGGCGCGCGCCGTGTGGACCGCCTGCAGGCATTGGCCGACGAACTGCGCGGGCAAGGTGCGCAGGTGCTGGTGCAGGCGCTGGACGTGACCCAGCGCGCGCAGGTCGAGGCCTTCGCCGTCGCCGCGCTGGCGGAGTTCGGCAGCATTGATGTGATCGTCAACAACGCCGGCGTCATGCCGCTCTCGCCGATGGCCTCGCTGAAGGTGGACGAGTGGGACCGGATGATCGACGTCAACATCCGCGGCGTGCTGCACGGCATCGCCGCCGTGCTGCCGCACATGCAGGCGCGTGGCCACGGGCAGATCATCAACATCGCCTCGATCGGTGCGTTGTCGGTGGTGCCGACGGCCGCGGTGTACTGCGCGACCAAGTACGCGGTGCGTGCGATTTCCGAGGGCCTTCGCCAGGAACACCGCGAGCTGCGGGTGACCTGCATCCATCCGGGTGTGGTGGAAAGCGAGCTGGCTGACACCATCACTGATCCGGTCGCGGCAGAAGCGATGGTGCAGTACCGCGCCATCGCCCTGCAGCCCGATGCGATTGGCCGCGCGGTGCGTTTTGCAATCGAGCAGCCGGGCGACGTGGACGTGAACGAGATCGTGGTGCGGCCAACGGCGGCGGGGTGACCTGCCTCTTGTAGAGTCGAGCCATGCTCGACTGCTTTTACGGAGTCGAGCATGGCTCGACTCCACAGAAGGCGAGAAAGCGCGCGGTCGAGCGGCGGACGGTTCCATGGCGTGCCGAGCAAGGCTCGGCACCTACAAAAAATGCCGCCTGCAAGGGCGGCATTTTTGTTCCGGCTTCTCCGGAACCATACCGCTACGCGTTATTGCTTGAGCGGAATCACACGGATTTCCACGCGACGATTCTGCGCGCGGCCGGCATCGGTGCTGTTGTCGGCAATCGGATACGCCTTGCCGGCACCCAGAGTCTCGATGCGCACCTGCTGCACGCCCTGCCCCACCAGGTACTGCGCCACCGAATCGGCGCGCTCCTTCGACAGGCGGTTGTTCACCGCATCACTGCCGATGCTGTCGGTGTGGCCGACCACTTCGATCATGGTCTGGTTGTACTCGTTCAGCGTGCTGGCCACGCCATTGAGCGAGCCGTAGAACTGCGGCTTCAGCGCCGACTTGCCGAAATCGAAGGTGATGCCGTCCGGCAGGTTCAGGGTGATGTTGTCGCCCTGGCGCTGCACGTCGATGCCGGTGTTGGCGGTGCGCTCACGCAGGGCGCGCTCCTGGCGGTCCTGGTAGTTGCCGATGGCCGCGCCGCTCAGCGCGCCGATGCCGGCGCCGACCAGCGCGTGCTGGCGACGCTCGGTGGCGCTGTTGCCACTCAGAAGGCCTGCGGCCACGCCGACGGCGGTACCGATCAGGGCGCCACGACCGGTGCGGTTCTGCTGCTCGGTCGGGTTGCCGTACTGGTCACTCTGCACGTAGGAGCCGCCGGTGGCGCACGCCGTCAGCGCGGCAGCGGTCATCAGGGCCAGGGCGACGTTGCGGGTGGTGTTGCGGATCATGATGGTCTCCTTGAATGCCGGCCAGTGCGGCGTGCGAACGACCCGGAGGATATACAGCCCGGCGCGATGCCGGGATGATGGATGTGAAGGCCGGACGTATTGCATTCAGCTTTCTGAGCCGGCCTTCATCTGCCCGCTTTACTCGCCGCCCGTGCTCCGATAGGCCGCCAGCGCGGCATCACGGCCAGCGGCCAGATCCACCAGCGGCGTGCGCGGATAGCCCGGCGCCTTGTCGGCCAGCAGCAGCGGATGCTGCCAGGGCGCAAAGCGCGCCTTGACCGGCAGTGTCCCCAGCTCTGGCACCCAGCGGGTGATGTAACGGGCCTGCGGATCGAACTTCTCGGCCTGGGTGACCGGATTGAACACCCGGAAATACGGCGCTGCGTCGGCGCCGGTACCGGCCACCCACTGCCAGCCCATGGTGTTGTTGGCCAGGTCGGCATCGACCAGCGTGTCCCAGAACCAGCGCGCGCCGTGCAGCCAGTGCGCGCGCAGGTGCTTGCACAGGTAGCTGGCGACGATCATGCGCACCCGGTTGTGCATGTAGCCGGTGTGCCACAGCTCACGCAGGCCGGCATCGACGATCGGCACGCCGGTGTTGCCGCGCTGCCAGTCATGCAGCTGCGCGCTGCTGGGGTTGGCCCACGGGAAACGATCGAAGCGCGGATTGAGGTTCTCGTTCGGCGTCTTCGCGAAGTGATGCAGCAGGTGATAGGCGAAATCGCGCCAACCGAGCTGGCGCAGGTAGCCATCGATATCGGCATCGGTGCCGGCGCTGCGCACGCCTTCCAGCGCATGGGCAATGCGCCACGGCGCGATCTCGCCGAAATGCAGGTGCGGCGACATTCGCGAGGTGCCAACCCGGTCCGGCAGATCGCGCTGCTCGCGATAGCCGCGCAGGGCGCCATCCTCGAACACCGACAGCGCCTCCAGCGCACCGGCTTCGCCCGGCTGCCAGTGCTCCCAGAAGCCGGTGTCCCAGTCGAGCGTCGGCGCCAGCTGCAGTTCTTCCAGCGCGAGGCTGTGGATCTTGTGGGCCGGCAGCTTCTTCGGCGCGGCCTGCAGCGCGGGCAGGCGCCAGTGGCTGAGCACGTTGCGCCAGTACGGGGTGAACACCTTGTACGGCTGCCCCTGCTGGGTCTCGATGTCCCAGGGTTCGAACAACAGGCTGCCATTGCAGCTCTGCGCGTCGATGCCCTGCTCGCGCAGCGTGCGCTTGATGGTGGCGTCGCGTGGCTGGGTGGCCGGCTCGTACTTGCGGTTCCAGTACACCGCCTCGGCGCCGCTTTCCTCGATCAGTGCCTGCAGCGTGGCCGGGCTCTCACCGCTGCGCAGGACCAGCGCCGAACCGCGTGCGCGCAGGTCGGCATCGAGTGCGGCCAACGAGCGATGGCGCCAGGCATCCGACGCCGCGCCGGGCGTCCACTCGCCCTCTTCCTGCGGCGCATGGATATAGACCGGAACCACATCATGGCCGGCATCGAGCGCGGCCTGCAGGGCCGGATTGTCCTGCAGCCGCAGATCGCGGCGGAACCACACCAACGCTACCGACACGTGCATCGCCTTCGTTCTGGATGGCGCACATGATAGCCAGCCACGGTGAAGGCATTGCACGCGGATCCGTCTGCTAGGTGTGTAAACCCACTACGTTGTTCAGCGGCACTCTGGAGATAGGTGGCTGGCCGCCGATCCCCATATGGGGACGGTGCCAGTTGTAGTGGTGCAGCCATT
>NZ_QETL01000038.1:0-34043 GCF_003105135.1 Stenotrophomonas sp. SPM
GCGTGGAAGAGGTGTATCGGAAAACAAGAAGGGGCCGGAGCCGTTTTCCTGCGGAAAACGGATCCGACCCCACCCAAAGCGCGCGGCTGTGGCTGTCGCCTTTGCTCTTGCTCTTGCTCTTGCTCTTCTTCTTTCTTTTCCTGCGGTGATGGCCACGGAAACTGTCCGTGGCCGGGCGGGTGGGTAGGCCGCGGGCGGGAGCTGCATGGATGCGGCGAACGAGCCTACAGAGACGTATTCACGGCGTCCCCCAGACAACCCACCCGCCCGGCCAAGCCCAGCATCACTGATACCACCACCATCGCAGAGGGGGCTCAGCCCGTTGGCCGGGAAACTCAGTACCCCGCCGCCTGCCCATCCTTGCGGCTCTCGGAAGCACCGTAGTAAACCCCGCTCTCCGGATCACGCATGATCGCCTGGTAGCCACCATACGGGCCGTCGGCGAACACGATGCGATGCCCCTTGCGCATCAGCGCGCGCACGGTCTCGTACGGGAAGCCGGTTTCCAGGTTCACTTCACCGCCATCGCTCATCGCCGTCGCCTGGCCGGTCGGTTCGGTCGAGCCCTCGTGCTGGATGCGCGGTGCATCACCGGCTTCCTGCAGGTTCATGCCGAAGTCCACCAGGTTCATCACGATCTGCGCGTGGCCCTGCGGCTGCATCGCGCCGCCCATCACGCCGAAGCTGGCGTACGGCGTGCCGTCCTTGGTGATGAAGCCCGGGATGATGGTCTGGAATGGGCGCTTGCCCGGTGCGTAGCCGTTGGGATGGTTCTTCTGCAGCACGAACATCTCGCCGCGGTCCTGCAGGATGAAGCCCAGGCCCGGAGGAGCCATGCCGCTGCCCATGCCGCGGTAGTTGGACTGGATCAACGACACCATCATGCCGTCGGCGTCGGCCACGGTCATGTAGATCGTATCGCCCTCCTCCAGCTGCTTCGGCGTGCCCGGCTGCACTTCCTTCAGCGCCTTGTCCATCGAGATCAACGCGCGGCGCTGTGCGGCGTAGTCCTTGGAAATCAGCGTCTGCACCGGTGCCGGCTGGAAGGCCATGTCGGCGTAGAAGCGCGCGCGGTCGGCGAACGCCAGCTTCTTGGCTTCGACGAACAGGTGCACGTGCTCGGGCGAACCGAACGGGATCTTCGAGAAGTCGTAGCCTTCCAGCACGTTGAGGATCTGCAGCGCGGCGATGCCCTGGCTGTTCGGCGGCAGTTCCCACACGTCGTAGCCGCGGTAGTTGCTGCTGACCGGCTCGACCCACTCGCCGTGGTGGTCGGCCATGTCCTGGTAGCTCAGGTAGCCGCCGTTGGCCTTGAAGTAGTCGCCGATGGTGTGGGCGATGGCGCCCTTGTAGAAAGCATCCCGGCCGCCGTCGGCGATCTGCTGCAGGGTATTTGCCAGGTTCGGGTTCTTCCACATCTCGCCCTTGCGCGGGGCGTGGCCGTTGATCGTGAACTGTTCCTTGAAGCCGGGGTACTGCGACAGCTTGGGCACCGAGCGGTCCCAGTAATAGGCGATGACCTCGGCGACCGGATGGCCCTCGCGGGCATAACGGATGGCCGGGGCCAGGTTGTCGGCCATCGGCTTGCGGCCGAAGCGCTCGTGCAGGGCGAACCAACCGTCAACCGCGCCGGGCACCGAGACCGGCAGCGGACCGGTGGCCGGGATGTCCTTCAGGCCGCGGCGCTGGAACTCGGCCAGGGTCAGCGACTTCGGCGAGCGGCCCGAGCCGTTGTAGCCGTACAGCTTCTGGGTCTTGGGGTCCCAGACGATGGCGAACAGGTCGCCGCCCACGCCGTTGCCGGTCGGCTCCATCAGGCCGAGGGTGGCGTTTGCGGCGATGGCGGCGTCGACCGCCGAGCCGCCGGCCTTCATCACGTCCAGCGCGACCTGGGTGGCCAGCGGCTGCGAGGTGGCGGCCATGGCATGCGGGGCAATGACCTCAGAGCGGGTGGCGAAGGTGTGGCCGGTGATGCGGTCGGCGGCGGCGGCCAGGGTCGGCAGCGTAGCCAGCACGGCAGCGGCCAGCAGAGAACGGGCAAGGCGTCGGGACACGGTCGGATTCCGGGGAAAGGGTGGTCCCCCGATCTTCGCCGCTGCGGCCTTCACGCGGTATCGGGCAGAGGTCATGGAAGGCGGCGGCAATCCGCCGGGCAGGGCCCGGCGCTACCTGCACGGGATCCGGTAGCGCCGGGTCGTGCCCGGCGAGCGAAGCGGCGAAAGCCCCTCATTCCCGCGCAAAAAACCCGCTGAAAAGAGTGAATTCGGGTTCACCGAAACACTTTCTGCGGAAACCATCCTTGTGCCACAAGCGATTGCGCCGGATGCAGCGGAAACCAAAAAAATATCCGTTGCCAGGGTTGACACTGCCGAATCGCACATGTTTCTCTCGACAACATGTTGCACCACACCACGCCACTGCGAACCCACGTTGAAGCCGCCGACACCGGCGCCGCCTCGCTGCGTTCGATTCTCGTGCTCGTACTTATTACCCAGCCAACAGGTGCGGGACGAGCCAGCGTGTAAGCAACAGACACACCGGAACTCGACAAAAACCCGCACCCGCCCCGGTGCGGGTTTTTTCATTTCAAGACCTGGTTTCAGACGCAACCACCATGAACACCGCCAACTGCAAAACCCGGAGCTGCCACACCACGACGCCTCGTGGTGGCTGTGCCCGTGCGATGCGCGGCGCCTCCCCCACCGTTTTTCCCTGACCGGCCGGTACGTCGCTTCGACTGCCGGCCGTCTTTTTTCTTCCCACCCCAAGGAACCTCCCCCATGAGCACCAACGATCTGCCCCAGACCAAGATCGCCGTCATCGGCTACGGCAGCCAGGGCCGCGCCCACGCACTGAACCTGCGCGAATCCGGTTTCGACGTGGTGGTAGGCCTGCGCCCGGGCGGCCCGACAGAAGCCAAGGCCCAGGCGGACGGCTTCAACGTGGTGGCTCCGGCTGACGCCGTGAAGGACGCCGACCTGGTCGCCGTGCTGACCCCGGACATGGTGCAGAAGAAACTGTACAACGAGGTGCTGGCGCCGAACATGAAGCAGGGTGCCTGCCTGCTGTTCGCCCACGGCCTGAACGTGCATTACGGCATGATCGAGCCGCGCGCCGACCTGGACGTGGTGCTGGTCGCGCCGAAGGGCCCGGGCGCGCTGGTCCGTCGCGAATACGAAATCGGCCGCGGCGTGCCGTGCATCTGGGCCATCCACCAGGATGTCACCGGCAAGGCCGAACAGCATGCCAAGGCCTATGCGGCCGGCCTGGGCGGCGCCCGCGCCAACCTGATCCAGACCACCTTCAAGGAAGAAACCGAAACCGATCTGTTCGGTGAGCAGGCAGTGCTGTGCGGCGGCGCTTCGGCGCTGGTGCAGGCCGGCTTCGAAACGCTGGTGGAAGCCGGTTACCAGCCGGAAATCGCCTACTACGAAGTGCTGCACGAACTGAAGCTGATCGTCGACCTGTTCTACGAAGGCGGCATCTCGCGCATGCTGGAATTCGTCTCCGAGACCGCCCAGTACGGCGACTACGTCAGCGGCCCGCGCGTGATCGACGCCAGCACCAAGGAGCGCATGAAGGACGTCCTGAAGGACATCCAGGACGGCACCTTCACCAAGAACTGGGTAGCCGAGTACGAAGCGGGCCTGCCGAACTACAAGAAGTACAAGCAGGCCGACCTGGAGCACCCGATCGAGAAGGTGGGCAAGGAACTGCGCGCCAAGATGGTCTGGTTGCAAGGACAGGCCGCGTAAGCACGCGGCCACCCCCACCCGCTTTGCAAGGTTCCCCCATGAACTCTCCCACACACCGCAGCGCGCCGCCCAACGGCGCGCGCTGGCTGACCCAGGCGCTGGAGGCCGAGGGCGTCCGTACGCTGTTCGGCTATCCCGGCGGCACCATCATGCCGTTCTACGACGCGCTGGTGGATTCGTCGCTGAAGCACATCCTGGTGCGCCACGAGCAGGGTGCGGCACTGGCAGCCAATGGCTTCGCCCGCGCCAGCGGCCAGGTCGGCGTCTGCGTGGCCACCTCCGGCCCCGGCGCGTCGAACCTGGTCACCGGCATCGCCGATGCGATGCTGGATTCGGTGCCGATGGTCTGCATCACCGGCCAGGTCGCCACGCCGCTGCTGGGTACCGACGCCTTCCAGGAACTGGATGTGTTCGGCCTGACCCTGCCCATCGTCAAGCACAGCTGGCTGGTGCGCAGCGTCGATGACCTGCCGCGCGTGGTGGCCGACGCCTTCCGCATCGCGCGCGAGGGCCGCCCCGGGCCGGTGCTGATCGACCTGCCCAAGGACGTGCAGCTGGCCGATGCCAGCCACCTGCCGGCGCACATGCCGTCCAGCGTGGAACCGCCGGCCGCGGCCGCCGATGCGGCCATCGCCGAGGCCATCGCCGCACTGGCAGCGGCCGAGAAGCCGGTGATCTACGCCGGTGGTGGCATTGCCCTGGGCGAGGCCGTGCAGGACCTGCGCGACTTCGCCGAGGCCAGCGCCATCCCCACCGTGATGACCCTGCGTGGCCTGGGCGCGCTGCCCCCGCAGCACCCGCAGTCGCTGGGCATGCTGGGCATGCACGGCACCCGCGCCGCGAACATGGCGGTGCAGGAAAGCGACCTGCTGCTGGTGCTGGGTGCGCGCTTCGATGACCGTGCCACCGGCAAGCTGGCCGAGTTCGCTCCGTTCGCCCGCGTGGTCCACATCGACGCCGACGCCTACGAGATCTCCAAGCTGCGCAGCGCCGATGTCGCGGTGTCGGGCAATGTCAGCCACGCCATCCGCGCCCTGCGTGCGGCCTTCCCCTCCCCCCAGGCCCACCAGGACGCATGGCGCAAACGCTGTGCCCAGCACCGCGACCGCTTCGCCGCCCGCTACGACGCACCGGGCCAGCACATCTACGCCCCGGCGCTGCTGAAGCGGCTGAGCGAAGTGGCGCCGGCCGACACGGTCATCGCCTGCGATGTCGGCCAGCACCAGATGTGGGTGGCCCAGCACTGCCGCTTCAACCACCCGCGCAACCACCTGACCAGTGGCGCGCTGGGCACCATGGGCTTCGGCCTGCCGGCGGCGATGGGCGCGCAATTCGCCTGCCCCGACCGCACCGTGGTGCTGGTGTCCGGCGACGGCAGCTTCATGATGAACGTGCAGGAGCTGACCACCATCGCGCGTTGCCGCCTGCCGGTGAAGATCGTGCTGCTGGACAACAGTTCGCTGGGCATGGTGCGGCAGTGGCAGGAGCTGTTCTTCTCCGAGCGCTACAGCGAGATCGACCTGTCCGACAACCCGGACTTCGTGGCCCTGGCCAAGGTGTTCGGCATCGCTGCCACCCGCATCGACAACCGCGACGACGTAGAAGGCGGCCTGGCCGCGCTGCTGGCCGAACCGGGCCCCGCCCTGCTGCACGTGGCCATCGATGCACGCGCCAACGTGTGGCCGCTGGTGCCGCCCAACACTGCCAACAGCACCATGCTGGAAAGCAACCCCGCCCACGCCCGCCAGGAGACCCCCAATGCAATACCGGCTTGACCTGGTGCTGCACCCGGCCGAAGGTGCGCTGCTGCGCGTGATCGGCATGGCCGAGCGTCGCGGCTTCGCCCCGCGTGCGATCAGCGGCGCGCCGGTGGCCGCCGATGACGGTCGCTGGCACCTGCAGCTGGTGGTCGATGGCCAGCGGCCGCCGGAAACCCTGTGCCGGCAGATGGAAAAGATCTACGACTGCGTGTCGGTACAGCTGACGCCCGTGGAAGGAGCTGCATGATGAACACCCGTACCGTAGCGACCACGGTGCCGGCACGGAGGCGTCTTCTTCGTCGCCCGTGCCCGCACCCGGCGCATGCCGGCAACCCGCTGGTGGCCCATGCCGGCCGCTGATGCCAGCAAGGAAAGCGATGTCGGCGACGTAAGCGTCGCCGACGTACTGGCTGCGCAGGCCCGCCTGCGCCGCTTCCTGCCGCCCACCCCGCTGCACCATGCCGAACGCTTCGGCACCTGGCTGAAGCTGGAAAATCTGCAACGCACCGGTTCCTACAAGGTGCGCGGCGCATTGAACGCGCTGCTGGCCGGCCGCGAACGCGGTGATACCCGGCCGGTGATCTGCGCTTCGGCCGGCAACCACGCCCAGGGCGTGGCCTGGGCCGCCTACCGCCTGGACGTGCCGGTTATCACCGTGATGCCGCATGGCGCGCCGGCCACCAAGATCGCCGGTGTCGCCCACTGGGGCGCCACCGTTCGCCAGCACGGCAACAGCTACGACGAGGCCTTCGCCTTCGCTGTGGAACTGGCCGAGCGCCATGGCTACCGCTTCCTGTCCGCCTTCGACGATGCCGACGTGATCGCCGGCCAAGGCACGGTCGGCATCGAACTGGCACCGCACGCGCCGGACGTGGTGATCGTGCCGATCGGTGGCGGCGGCCTGGCCTCCGGCGTGGCGCTGGCCCTGAAATCGCAGGGCGTGCGCATCATCGGTGCGCAGGTCGAGGGCGTCGATTCGATGGCCCGCGCGATCCACGGCGATGTCAACGAGATCGCACCGGTGCCGTCGCTGGCCGACGGCGTGCGGGTGAAGGTGCCCGGCTACCTGACCCGCCGCCTGTGCGCCTCGCTGCTGGACGACGTGGTGATCGTGCGCGAAGCCGAACTGCGCGAGACCCTGGTCCGCCTGGCGCTGGAAGAACACATCATCGCCGAGGGCGCCGGCGCACTGGCCCTGGCCGCCGGCCGCCGCGTGGCTGGCCGCCGCAAGTGTGCGGTGGTGTCCGGCGGCAACATCGATGCCGGCGTGCTGGCCGGCCTGCTGACCGACATCCGCCCGCGGCCGCCGCGCAAACCGCGCCGGCGCCGCACTGAAACCCCGCGCTCGCCCAGCAAGGCCAGCGCCCCCGTCTCCCCCACCTCTTCCCCTTCCAACCTGCAAGCCGTCGCGCCCGCTGTCGAGGAGATTTCCCTGTGACCACCATCGAACGAATTACCACCCCGCGCATCCGCATCTTCGACACCACCCTGCGTGACGGCGAGCAGTCCCCCGGCTGCAGCATGAGCCCGCCGCAGAAGCTGGTGATGGCGCGTGCGCTGGACGAACTGGGCGTGGACATCATCGAGACCGGCTTCCCGGCCAGCTCGCAGTCCGACCGCGAAGCGATGGCCCTGATCGGCCGTGAGCTGCGCCGCCCGAGCCTGGCCCTGGCGGTGCTGTCGCGCTGCCTGCAGGCCGACATCGAAACCTCGGCACGCGCCCTGGAAGCAGCGGCCAACCCGCGCCTGCACTTGTTCCTGTCGACCAGCCCGCTGCACCGCGAGCACAAGCTGCGCATGACCCGCGAGCAGGTACTGGAGTCGGTACGCAAGCACGTCACCCTGGCCCGCACCTACGTCGACGACGTGGAGTTCTCGGCCGAGGATGCGACCCGCACCGAGCTGGACTACCTGATCGAAGTGGCCCGCGTGGCGATCGCTGCCGGCGCGACCACCGTCAACCTGCCCGACACCGTCGGCTTCACCACGCCGGAAGAAATCCGCGCGATGTTCCAGCAGGTCATCGCCGGCGTGGCCGATGTTCCGAACGCGGCCAACGTGATCTTCAGCGCGCACTGCCATAACGACCTGGGCCTGGCCGTGGCCAACTCGCTGGCCGCCGTCGAAGGTGGCGCACGCCAGGTCGAGTGCACCATCAACGGCATCGGCGAACGCGCCGGCAACTGCTCGCTGGAAGAAATCGCCATGGTGCTGAAGGTGCGCCAGGCCTTCTATGAGCAGGACACCGCGATCAACACCCCGCGCATCGTGGGCACCTCGCAGCTGCTGCAGCGCCTGGTCGGCATGCCGGTCCAGCGCAACAAGGCCATCGTCGGCGCCAATGCGTTCGCCCATGAATCGGGCATCCACCAGCACGGCATGCTGCGCCACCGCGGCACCTATGAAATCATGCGTCCGGAAGACGTCGGCTGGGAAGATTCGCAGATGGTGCTGGGCCGCCACAGTGGCCGCGCTGCGGTCGAATCGCGCCTGCGTGCGCTGGGCTTCTGGCTGGAAGAGGACGAACTGAAGCTGGTCTTCGAACAGTTCAAGGCGATGTGCGAGCAGCAGCGCGTGGTCACCGACGCCGACCTGCAGACCTTGATGCAGGGCGGCGCCAACAACCAGGGCTACCGCCTGGCCTCGATGACCATCAGCGACGTCGGCAGCCGCGCCAATGCGCTGGTCGAACTGTCCGACCCGGAAGGCAACCGCGTGGCCGAAACCGCGCAGGGCGATGGCCCGGTCGATGCCCTGTTCGGCGCACTGTCCTCGGCCACCGGCGTGCAGCTGCAGCTGGACAGCTACCAGGTGCACAGCGTCGGCATCGGTGCCGACGCGCGCGGCGAAGCCAACCTGAGCGTGCGCCACGAAGGCGTGGAGTACGACGGCACCGGCACCAGCAAGGACATCATCGAAGCCTCCGCGCTGGCCTGGCTGGACGTGGCCAACCGCCTGCTGCGCCAGCGCCAGGCCGCCGCCAGCAACACTGAAACCCCGACCGCCGCCACTGCCTGAGGAAACCGACATGAGCGCCTTCGACACCGCCACCACGGCCGCCGGCCAGCAGTGGAACGCCCAGGACTATGCGATCGATGCCGGTTTCGTGCCGCTGCTCGGCGGTGCGGTGTCGCGCCTGCTCGACCCGCGCACCGGTGAACGCATCCTCGACCTGGGTTGTGGCGATGGCGTACTCAGCACCGAACTGGCCCTGAGCGGCGCACGCATCCACGGCGTGGACGCCTCGCCGGAACTGGTCAATGCCGCCCGCGCGCGCGGCGTCGATGCGCAGGTGATGGATGGCCACGCGCTGACCTTCAACGCCGAGTTCGATGCGGTGTTCAGCAATGCCGCACTGCACTGGATGGGCAACCCGGACCGCGTGCTGGAGGGCGTGCGTCGTGCCCTGCGTCCCGGCGGCCGTTTCGTCGCCGAGTTCGGCGGCCATGGCAACGTGGCCACCATCATCGCCGCGGTGCAGGCCGCACGCGTGGCCCATGGCCATGGCGCCAGCGCGTTCCAGTGGTACTTCCCCACCGCCGATGCCTACGCCGACCGCCTGCGCCAGCACGGCTTCCAGGTGCAGCTGATCGAAACCACGCCGCGCCCGACCGCGCTGCCGACCGGCGTGGCCGGCTGGCTGCGGGTGTTCGCCGCGCCGCTGCTGGACGATCTGGCGGCCGCGGCCCGCGCCACCGTGCGCGACGCCGCCGTGGCCCTGCTGGACGACCTGCCGCGTGACGCAGCCGGCCAGCCGCTGGCCGACTACGTGCGCCTGCGCGTGCTCGCCCGTCGCCGCTGACTTGACCGTCCCGCTTTCTTTATTGATGTTCGCTCTCTCGTACTTCTGCCAGGCATACGCATGACTTCCGCACCCCGCACCCTGTACGACAAACTGTGGGACGCCCACGTGGTGGTTCCCGAATCCGACAGCGCCCCCGCCGTGCTGTACATCGACCTGCACCTGATACACGAGGTGACCTCGCCGCAGGCGTTCACCGAGCTGCGTTCGCGTGGCCTGGCGCCGCGCCGCCCGGATCGCACCAAGGCGACGATGGACCACTCCACCCCGACCCTGCCGGCCGGTGCCGACGGCAAGCTGCCGTACGCCAGCGCCGCCTCCGAAGCGCAGGTCGCCACCCTGGCGCGCAACTGCGCCGAGTACGGCATCGAGCTGTTCGACATGGCCTCGGACAACCGCGGCATCGTCCACGTCATCGCCCCGGAGCAGGGTTTCACCCAGCCCGGCATGACCATCGTCTGCGGCGACAGCCACACCTCCACCCACGGCGCGTTCGGTTCGCTGGCCTTCGGCATCGGCACCAGCGAAGTCGGCCACGTGCTGGCCACGCAGTGCCTGCTGCAGCGGAAGGCCAGGACCTTCGCCATCACCGTCGACGGCCCGCTGGCGCCGGGCGTCGGTGCCAAGGACGTGGTCCTGCACATCATCGGCGTGATCGGCGTCAACGGTGGCACCGGCCACGTCATCGAGTTCCGTGGCAGCACCATCGAAGCGATGGACATGGAACAGCGCATGACCCTGTGCAACATGTCGATCGAAGCAGGTGCGCGTGCCGGCATGGTCGCCCCCGACCAGGTCACCTTCGACTTCGTGGCCAACACTCCGCGCGGCCCCAAAGGCGCCGACTTCGACGCCGCCGTGGCGCGCTGGCAGCAGCTGCGCAGCGATGAAGGCGCACGCTTCGACAGCGAAGTGCGCATCGACGCCGCCGACATCCGCCCAACCCTGACCTGGGGCACCCACCCGGGCACCGCCATCGCCGTGGACACGCCGATTCCGGCTGCCAACGATGCCGCCGCGCAGAAGGGCCTGGACTACATGCACTTCCAGGCGGGCAAGGCGCTGGCCGGCACCCCAGTGGACGTGGTGTTCGTCGGCTCGTGCACCAACGGCCGCCTGAGCGACATGCGCGAAGTGGCGCAGGTACTGCGTGGCCGCCACGTCGCCAACGGCGTGCGCATGCTGGTGGTACCGGGCTCGGAAATCGTCAAGCGCCAGGCAGAGGCCGAAGGCATCCACGAAATCGTGCGTGCGGCCGGTGCCGAATGGCGCGAGCCGGGCTGCTCGATGTGCATCGCCATGAACGGTGACCTGGTCGCCCCAGGCCAGCTGGCCGTGAGCACCAGCAACCGCAACTTCGAGGGCCGCCAGGGCCCCGGTTCGCGCACCCTGCTGGCCTCGCCGATGAGCGCGGCGTGGGCAGCGGTGAAGGGCCAGGTGGCCGACACCCGCGAACTGTTCGCACAGGAGGTGGCGTGATGGCCGGTTTCCGTACCCTGACCTCGTCCAGCGTGGTGCTGGCGCAGACCAACATCGACACCGACCAGATCATTCCGGCGCGGTTCCTGTCCACCACCGAACGCGCCGGCCTGGGCCGCAACGCCTTCAACGACTGGCGCTGGCAGGCCGACGGCTCGCCAGTGGCCGACTTCGCCTTCAACCAGCCGCACAACGCCGGCCGCAGCATCCTGCTGGCCGGCCGCAACTTCGGCTGCGGTTCCTCGCGCGAGCATGCGCCGTGGGCGCTGACCGACCTGGGCCTGCGTGCCATCGTCAGCAGCGAGATCGCCGACATCTTCCGCGGCAACTCGCTGAAGAACGGCCTGCTGCCGATCGTGCTGGACGAGGCCGACGTGCAGGCCCTGATGCAGCGCCCGGACGACGAGCTGACCATCGACGTCGCCGCGCGCGAGCTGCGCACGCCCGACGGCCGCGTCTATTCCTTCCCGCTGGATGGCTTCTCGCAGACCTGCCTGCTGGAAGGTGTCGACCAGTTGGGGTATCTGTTGGGCCGTGTCCCTGAAATCGAACGTTACGAGAGTGAGCATGCACGCTGAAATTGTTGTCCTGCCCGGTGATGGCATCGGCCCGGAAGTTGCCGCTGCCGCAGTGGCCGTCCTGAAGGCCGTCGCCGAACGCTTCAACCACAGCTTCACCTTCAGCGAGCACGACATCGGTGGCATCGCCATCGACCGCCATGGCGAGCCGCTGCCGGCCGCCACCCTCACCGCCTGCCGGGCCGCCAACGCGGTGCTGCTGGGCGCCGTGGGTGGCCCGAAGTGGTCCGACCCCAACGCCAAGGTGCGCCCGGAACAGGGCCTGCTGGCGATCCGCAAGGCGCTGGGCCTGTACGCCAACCTGCGCCCCGTGCGCACCCATGAAGCCGCGCTGCACGCCTCGCCGATCAAGGCCGAGCTGCTGCAGGGCGTGGACTTCGTGGTGGTGCGCGAACTGACCGGCGGCATCTACTTCGGCGACAAGACCCGCGACGCCGACAGCGCCAGCGACCTGTGCCGCTACACCGTGGCCGAGATCGAACGCGTGCTGCGCAGCGCTTTCCGCCTGGCCCAGCAGCGCCGTGGCAAGGTCACTTCGGTGGACAAGGCCAACGTGCTGGAAACCTCGCGCCTGTGGCGCGACGTGGCCGCGCGCATCGGCCGCGAGGAATTCCCGGACGTGGCGCTGGAACACCAGCTGGTCGATTCGATGGCCATGCACCTGCTGGCCAAGCCGCGCGAGTACGACGTGATCGTCACCGAGAACATGTTCGGCGACATCCTCACCGATGAAGCCTCGATGCTGGCGGGTTCGCTGGGCCTGCTGCCGTCGGCCTCGCTGGGCGAGCCGGGCGCGGTGGGCATCTACGAGCCGATCCATGGCTCGGCCCCGGACATCGCCGGCAAGGGCATCGCCAATCCCTACGCAACGATCTTCAGCGCCGCCATGCTGCTGCGCCATTCGCTGGGCCTGGAGGCCGAAGCCGCTGCGGTGGAAGCCGCCGTGCATGCGGTACTGGATGACGGCGTGTTCACCGCCGACCTTGCGGCCAAGGGGCAGGCGGTCAGCACCGCTGCTGCCACCGACGCGGTGCTGGCCAAGCTGCGCTGACCCATCGGGCAACGCCTGTAGAGTCGAGCCATGCTCGACTCATCCCATCATCGCGCGAAGAGCAGCCGAGCATGGCTCGGCTCTACATAAAGCAGATCCCGCGAGCAGATCAATCCGGGCCATGCCTGGCGGTAGATCCACGCCATGCGTGGATGCTTCTGTAGAGCCGAGCCATGCTCGACTCATCCCATCATCGCGCGAAGAGCAGCCGAGCATGGCTCGGCTCTACATAAAGCAGATCCCGCGAGCAGAACAATCCGGGCCATGCGTGGATGCAAGCCGCAGTGCCAACCAAGGTTGGCACCTACCAGAGGCGGTAGCCGTAGAATCCGGGGCGTTATGCCCCGGATTCGCCCGGCTTGACCCGGAACCACGCCGCATACAGCGCCGGCAGGAACACCAGGGTCAGCACGGTGCCGACGATCAGGCCGCCCATGATCGAGATCGCCATCGAGCCGTAGAACGCGCTGCGCGACAGCGGGATCATCGCCAGCACCGCGGCCAGCGCGGTCAGCACGATCGGGCGGAAGCGACGCACGGTGGCGTCGATGATGGCGTGCCAGCGGTCGTGCCCGGCGTCGATGTCCTGCTGGATCTGGTCGATCAAGATCACCGAGTTGCGCATGATCATGCCGGCCAGCGCGATGGTGCCCAGCAAGGCTACGAAGCCGAACGGTGCGCGGAACAGCAGCAGGAACAGCGTGGCGCCGATGATGCCCAGCGGCGCGGTCACCAGCACCATCGCCGCCCGCGAGAAGCTGCGCAGCTGCAGCATCAGCAGGGTCGCCACCACGATCAGGAACAGCGGCATGCCGGCCTTGATCGAATCCTGGCCACGCGCCGAATCCTCCACCGTGCCGCCGGTTTCCAGCAGGTAACCGCTGGGCAGCTGCGCACGGATGCCATCCAGCGTCGGCAGGAGCTGCTGCACCACGTCCAGCGGCTGCATGCCATCACCGATGTCGGCACGCACGGTCACCGTCGGCAGGCGGTTGCGGTGCCAGATGATGCCGTCCTCGAAGCCATATTCCATCGTCGCCACTTGCGACAGCGTGATGCTGCCACCGTTGGCGGTGGGCATGGCCAGGCTGGACAGCAGCTCCAGCTGGTCACGCTCGTCGGCCGGGCCACGCAGCAGCATCTCGATCTGGCGGTTGCCTTCGCGGTACACGCTCACCGATTGCCCGGCCAGCGAACTGGCCAGGAACTGGCTGACCTGCGCACTACTCACGCCCAGCGCGCGCGCACGTTCCTGGTCGATCACCAGGCGCACCACCTTGCTCGGTTCGCTCCAGTCCAGGTTGACGTTGATGACGTGCGGGTTCTCACGCACCTTGGCCTCGATCTGGCGCGCGATGGCCTGCACCTGCTCGACGTGCTCGCCGGACACGCGCATCTGCACCGGGTAGCCCACAGGTGGGCCGTTTTCCAGGCGGGTCACGCGCATCTGCACGTCGGGGAACTGCGGGATGACGTCCTTCATCAGCCAGGTGCGCACGGTTTCGCGGGCGTGGGTGTCCTTGGCCAGCACCACGAACTGGGCGAAGTTGGTCGCCGGCAGCTGCTGGTCCAGCGGCAGGTAGAAGCGCGGCGAACCGGTGCCCACGTAGGACACGTAGTTGGCGATGTCCTCACGGCCGTGCAGCAGCTTTTCCAGCTTCTCGGCCTGGGCCTGGGTCGAGCGCAGCGAGGCGCCCTCGGCCAGTTCGATGTCGACCATCAGTTCCGGCCGGGTTGAATCGGGGAAGAACTGCTGCGGCACGAAGCGGAACATCATCAGCGAGAACACGAACAGGCCGATGGTCGCGGCGATCACCCACCAGCGATGGCGCAGGCAGGCATCCAGGAAGCGGCGGAAGCGCTGGTAGAACGGCCGCTGGTACGGGTCGTGATCGTGACCGTGCTGGGCCGGGGCGATCAGGTTGGCCAGCGCCGGGAAGCGGTCGGCCCACTGCCGGCGCCGGGCCAGCCAGCGCGCGGACAGGCTGCCGGGCTTCGGCGGCTGCGGATTGAACAGGTCCGGCAGCATCTTGTCGCCCAGGTACGGGATGAACAGCACCGCTGCAATCCAGGACACCACCAGCGCGATGGTCACCACCTGGAACAGCGAACGCGTGTACTCGCCCGTGCTCGACGCGGCAGTGGCGATCGGCAGGAAGCCGGCCGCGGTGATCAGCGTACCGGTCAGCATCGGGAACGCGGTCGATTCCCAGGCGAAGCTGGCCGCGCGCAGGCGGTCGTAGCCCTGCTCCATCTTGGTGGCCATCATCTCCACCGCGATGATCGCATCGTCTACCAGCAGGCCCAGCGCCAGCACCAGCGCGCCCAGCGAGATCTTGTGCAGGCCGATGCCGAAGTAATGCATGACGAAGAAGGTCATTGCCAGCACCAGCGGAATGGTCACACCCACCACCAGGCCGGTGCGCAGGCCCAGCGAGAAGAAGCTGACCAGCAGCACGATCACTACCGCTTCGGTCAGCACCTGCACGAACTCGCCGACGGATTCTTCCACCGCCTGCGGCTGGTCGGAGACCTTGCGCAGCTGCATGCCGGTCGGCAGGGTCTTCTGCAGGCGCTCGAACTCTGCATCCAGGTTCGCACCCAGCTTGAGGATGTCGCCGCCGTCCTTCATGGCCACGGCCAGGCCGATGGCCTCTTCGCCCATGAAGCGCATCTTCGGCGAGGCCGGATCGGCGAAGCCGCGCTTGACCTCGGCGATGTCGCCCAGGTGCACGGTGCGCTCACCGGCACGTACCGGGAACTGACGGATCGCCTCGATGCTGTCGAACTGGCCGGTCACGCGCAGCTGCACGCGGTCGGTCGGCGTTTCGAAGAAGCTGGTGCCGGCGATCGCGTTCTGGTCGGCCAGCGCCTGCTGCACCTGCTGCATCGACAGGCCCAGCGTGGCCAGGCGGGTGTTGGACAGCTCGATCCACACTTTCTCGTCCTGCAGGCCGACCAGATCGATCTTGCCGACGTCGGGCACGCGCTGCAGTTCCAGCTGGATGCGGTCAGCGTAGTCACGCATCACCGCATAGTCGAAGCCCTTGCCGGTGAGCGCGTAGATATTGCCGTAGGTATCGCCGAACTCATCGTTGTAGAACGGGCCGACGATTTCGCGCGGCAACGTCGCGCGGATGTCGCCCACGCGCTTGCGCACCTGGTACCACAGGTCCGGAATCTGCCTGGAACGCAGGCTGTCGCGGGCCATGAAGATCACCTGCGATTCGCCCGGGCGCGAGTACGAGCGGATGAACTCGTATTCGCCGGTGTTCATCAGCGCCTTCTCGATCGGCTCGGTCACCTGCCGCGACACCTGCTCGGCGGTGGCGCCAGGCCACTGCGTGCGGATCACCATCGCCTTGAAGGTGAACGGCGGATCCTCGGACTGGCCAAGGTGCTTGTACGACCACGCGCCGATCACTGCGAAGGCGAGCATGGCGAACAGCACCAGCGGACGATTGGCCAGCGCCCACTCGGAAAGATTGAAGCGGCGCACCGGCTTACTCCTTGGCCTTCGGCGCGGCGGCCGGCGTGGCCGGCTTCAGCACCGGGCGGTTCTGCCGGTCCACGGCGGTCACCGGCTGGCCGGCGCGCAGCAGATGGCCACCCGCGGCCACCACCCAATCGCCGGCAGCGACGCCGGACAGCACCGGCACGCTGTCGCTGCCATAGGCACCGGTGGTGACGGTCACTTCCTTCAGCGTGCTGTTGGCCGGATCCACCACCCAGACACTGGAGGCGCCGTTGGCACCGCGCTGCAGGGCAGCCAGCGGCAGCTGCAGGGTGCCGTTGCGCCCGGCGCTGCTGAACACCCGCGCGCTCTGCCCCAGCTCGACATCGGCCAGCGCTTCGGCAGCCAGGCTGACGCGGGTGGCGTAGGTGCGCGCCTGCGGGTCGGCCGCAGCGGCGATCTCGCGGATAGTGCCCGGCAGGCGCTGGCCCGGCCGGTTCCACAGTTCCACCTGTACCGGCTGGCCCACCGCGTAATCGCGGAAGGTTGCTTCGGGCAGGTCTATCAGCACTTCGCGGGCGCCATCGGCGGCCAGGTTGAAGATGGTCTGGCCGGCCGACACCACCTGCCCGGCCTCGGCCTCGCGGCTGGCGATCACGCCGTCGGCCGGCGCGCGCAGCTGGGCATAGCCGGCCTGGTTGCGCAGCACGTCGAGGTTGGCGCGGGCTGCGTTGGCCTGGCCCTGTGCGGCCTTGAAGGCGGCACTCTGCTGGTCCAGCTGCGAACGGCTGACCAGCTGCTGGTCGGCCAGCACCTGGTAGCGCTTGAGGTCATCGCGGGCACGCGCCAGGTCGGCCTCGGCCGCCGCCAGCTGTGCCTGCGAGGCGCGCGCCTGCAGGGCGAAGTCGGCCACGTCCAGCTCGGCCAGCACGTCGCCCTTCTTTACCCGCTGGCCGGCGTCCACATGCCGCTTGACCAGGTTGCCGCCCACGCGGAACGACAGCGGACTTTCCTGGCGGGCCCGGATGGTGCCCGGGAACGACGCCGCGCCCTGCCCGGCCTGCTCGCCCGGATGCACCACCAGCACCGGCACCGCCGTCTGCGGCGCCTGCTCCGGCCCCGAACAGGCGGCCAGCGCCACCACCCACACCCAACTGCCCAGCCAGCGCACGCTCTTCATCGGTCAACGTCCTGAAAACACAGGGTTCAAACGCGGGGGAGCCGGCACGAGGGCCAGCCCCAATTTAGTAAACTGGCCGGTATAGTATAAATATCGAACCGGTTGGTCTAGTATTACGGGAATGAGTTCTCCCACTTCCCGCAAAGCATCGGCCAAGCCTGCTGGCAAGGCCGCCGGTCCCGGGCGTCCGAAGGACCTCGGCAAGCGCGCGGCGATCCTCGAAGCGGCCAAGACCCTGTTCGTCGAACAGGGCTATACCGGCGTGAGCATGGACAGCATCGCCGCCCAGGCGGGCGTATCGAAGCTGACCGTTTACAGCCATTTCGGCGATAAAGAAACGCTTTTCACCGAAGCTGTGCAGTCCAAGTGCATGGAGATGCTGCCGGACGCGCTGTTTGTGGCCGATGCCGAAGGCCCGCTGCGCGACCAGCTGCTGGGCATCGGCCAGGCCTTCTTCGAGATGATCACCTCCGATGCGGCGATCTCGGTGCAGCGGGTGATGATGGCCCCGGAGACCGACGAACGCCTGCGCGAACTGTTCTGGCAGGCCGGCCCGGAGCGCACCTGCGAGGCACTGGCCGATTTCCTGCGCTCGCGCACCGCGCGCGGCGAGCTGGAGATCAGCGATTTCCGCCTGGCCGGCCAGCAGTTCCTGACCCTCATCAAGGGCGAAGTCCATATGAACCGGATGTGCGGCATGCCGCTGTCACCGGGACAGTGCGATGCTTCCAGCCACGTGCCCGACAGCGTCGATTTCTTCCTGCGCGCCTATGCGCCGCGAGGGTCTGGAACCGCCTGAAGCACCAAACTGAACGAACCGGAGGTCGCGATGACTTCCGGCACTGCGACCCCGGCCGCCCGAAAGCTGATGCTCTGGGCGCGCCGCCGGCCTCCGGCACCGGTAAAATGGCCGGCCCACTGCGCTGGATTTGAACCTCATGACGATTGATTACGCCCACGCCCGCGAACTGATGGTGGAACAGCAGATCCGTCCCTGGGACGTGCTGGACATCAAGGTGCTCGACGTGCTCGCCCGCCTGCCGCGCGAGGCCTTTGTCGCCGACGCGCACCGGGCGCTGGCCTATGCCGACGTCGAACTGCCGATCGGCAACGGCCAGAAGATGATGAAGCCGGTCATCGAGGGCCGTACCCTGCAGGCGCTGGATCTGCAGCCAGGTGACGAAGTGCTGGAAATCGGCACCGGCAGCGGCTTCCTTTCGGCCTGCATCGGCGCGCTGGCGCGCGACGTGCTGAGTCTGGAAATCGACCCGGAGCTGGCCACCGCTGCACGCGCCCGCCTGGATGCTTCGGGCCTGGGCACCAACGTCCGCGTCGAAGTGGCCGATGCCCTGACCTGGCAGACCGAGCGCCGTTTTGACGTGATCTGTGTCACTGGCGCGGTTGACGTGGTGCCGTCACAGTTCGCCTCGTGGCTGCGTCCCGGTGGTCGCCTGTTCGTGATCCACGGCCGCTCGCCGGCGATGGAAGCCCTGCTGGTCAAGGCCGACGGCAGCACCGAATCGCTGTTCGAAACCGATATCGATTACCTGCGCGGTGCCGCCCCGGCACCCCAGTTCCACCTCTGAGTCCAAGGAAGCCGCAATGATCCGCCGATCCCTCGCTGTTGCGCTGGCCACTGCCCTGCTGCCGTTGTCCGCCCATGCCGCCGACCTGCTGCAGGTCTATGAAATGGCACGCAATGGCGATCCGCAACTGTCGGCCGCCGAATCGACCCGGCTGTACGACAAGGAAGGCGCCGTGCAGGCGCGTGCCGCGCTGCTGCCGCAGATCAACGGCACCGCCTCGTTGAACCGCACGCGCACCGAAGCCGATGCCGATGCCAACTCCGGCACCGTCACCAGCAAGCGCCGCAACTATACGATCGACGGCAGCCAGACGCTGTTCAACTGGACGCAGATCAACAACCTGCGCTCGCAGCGTGAGCTGAGCAAGGCGGCGGATTTCACCCTCGATTCGGCCAACGACAGCCTGATCGTGCGCAGCTCGGCGGCCTACTTCAACGTGCTGGTGGCGATCGAATCGCTGAACGCCGCACAGACCAATGAAGCGGCCGCGAAGAAGCAGTTCGACTTCGCCGACAAGCGCCTGGAAGTGGGCCTGGCGCCGATCACCGACGTGCACGAAGCACGTGCCCAGTACGACCAGGCACGCGCCAACACCATCGTTGCGCAGAACACCCTGGCCGATAACTACCAGGCCCTGACCGAACTGACCGGCCAGCCGGTGATGAACCTGAAGGGCCTGCCGGCCGACTTCCGTCCGGAAGTGCCAGCCAACCGCGGCAACATCAGCGAACTGGTGCAGCAGGCGACCAGCCAGAACCCGGCGCTGAAGGCGCAGGAACTGAAGGTCAGCGCGGCTGAAGCCGGCGTGCAGGCTGCACGCGGCGGCCATTACCCGACCCTGTCGCTGGGCGGCAGCTGGGGCAAGAGCGCGACCTGGGGCGACAGCGTCGGTTCCGGTTCGCTGTCCCCGGACGCACGCACCAACAGCATCGGCCTGACCCTGAGCGTGCCGATCTTCTCCGGCGGTGCCACCCAGTCCGGCGTGCGCCAGGCGCTGGCCCAGCGTGACATCGCCCAGGACGGCTACGAGCAGCAGAAGCGTGCCCTGGACCGCAACACCCGCAATGCCTACCAGACCCTGGTGCAGGGCATCAGCGAAGTGGAAGCCCGCCGCCTGGCGGTGGTCTCGGCGCAGAGCGCGTATGACGCGTCGCAGGTCGGCCTGGAAGTGGGTACCCGCACCGTGCTGGACGTGATCCAGAACCAGCGCATCCTGTTCTCGGCGCAGCTGGACTACGCCAACGCCCGCTACACCTTCCTGCAGAATCGCCTGCTGCTGAGCCAGTCGCTCGGTGCGCTGGACGTGGCCGAACTGCAGGACATCAACCGCCTGCTGACCCAGGATGCCGGCAACCCGGCCACGACCACGAACTGAGTCGTCGCCCTTCCGGTAGAACGAAGAAGCCACCCGCGAGGGTGGCTTTTTTGTGTATGCGAGTCGCAAGGTGTGCATTCACGCGTGGCATGGATCCAAGGGCAGTAGAGCCACCCCACGCGTGGCTGCCGTGCGCGATCACGCCTCCCTACCCCTGCCAGAGCTGGATGTGCCGGGCCAGCGGCACCAGGCACAACACGGCCGCCAACGGTGCGAACAGGTAGATCCACACCGTGCGCTGCCACGGCACCTGGCCCTGTGGCCGCAGCAGGCCCAGGCACAACACCGCCAGCAACGGCAGCACGCCAAGGCCTGGCGGCAGTATCGCGCGTTCGGGCAGCCACGGCACCAGCAGCATTGCCAGCGTGGCCACGCCCAGAGCCAGCGTCGCCCGCCCCGGGTCGCGGTTGTCGTGATCAGCGGCACCCGGCCGCCGCCACAGCGCCGGCAGCAGTTCCACCGCCAGCAGCAGCACCACCACCTGCAGCGCCATCAGCCCGGCCCAGCCTGCCACCGGCAGCAGCGGCAGCATCCACTGCAGCTGCGGCACCGCCTGCACGGCCACCGACAGCGGCCGCGTGCTGTCCAGCGCCGCGAACTGCACCAGGCCCGACTGCAGCGCCGCCAGCCCCATCAGCAGCAGCATGGCCGCCAGGACCGCACCACCGGCCACCTGGGTCAGCTGCCGGTGCGGACGCTGCACCCGCGGCGCCACGCCCAGCAGCAGGCCCGCGCTGGCAAACACCCCCAACAGCGGTACGGCCGCAGCCACCACGCCCCCCAGGCCGAATCGATGCGGGCCGGTGGAGGACGGCATCCACGGCACCCAGTTGCCGTAATGCACGTAGCGCGCAGCCACCACCACCAGCAGCAGGCCCAGGCCGACTTTCACGGTCAGCAGCACGCAGGCGACCAGCAGCGTACGACGGGGCCGCAGCATGGCCGCAAGGCCCACCGGCAGCAGGCCCAGCGCCGCCGCCATGGATATCGGCAACCAGCGCTGCGGTGGTACGCCCAGGGCGCAGGCTACGGCGTTCAGGTGGCGGGCCCCCGACTGCGCGGCACCGGCGAGGGTGGCCAACAGATCCAGCAGCAACAAGGCCAGCAGGACGGCCGCCAGACGCTGCCCACAGATACCGTGCAACAACGCAGGCAACCCTGCCGCATCCGGCGTGCGGCGCATGACCTCACGCAGGCAGAACAGCAGCGGCGCCGTGCCCACGGCCGCCAGCAACAGGCTCAGCACGATGGCCGGCCCCGCGCGTGCCGCGGTGTTCTGGCTGACCAGCGCGATCACGCTGCCCCCGATCAGCAGGGTCAGCGCCAGCACCAGCAGGTGGTCGCTGCCCAACCGGTCGAACGCCGCGCGCCCGCTGCGCAGACCGGCACCGCTGTCGTCCTTCATCGCAAGCTCCCTTGATGCCATCCAAGCGTGATGGTCATCAGGCTGGCAGCACGGCCCCAGGGACGGAATCAGAATCGGCCGAACGTGTGCCGCGTTGTGATGGCAGCCACGGTGCGACGATGCCTGGCGGTCCGACTACGACAGCGCGGAGGGCATCAAGCAGGCTTGAATCTGTTGAACGCGACAGTACCGGGACGGCACCGTGCGCCAGCTTCAGTCGCGCGGCGGCGGCAGGTGCGGTGCGACCAGCGCCAGCGTGCGCTGCAGCGCCCCGCGGCCGTTGCTCACCAGCGTGCAACCGGCCCGCGCCATGTCTTCGCGGGCCTGCGCGTCGTCCAGCAGGTGCTGCAGCAGATCGCCCACCGCCTGCACGTCCTCGCCGATCAGCAGCGCCCCGGCCTCGCGCATGCGCCGCGAGATCTCGGAGAAATTATGCAGGTGCGGACCGGTCACCGCAGCCGTGCCCATTGCCGCCGGTTCCAGCAGGTTGTGCCCGCCGATAGCCTGCAGGCTGCCGCCCACGAAGGCGACCTGCGCACAGCCATAGAACGGCATCAGTTCGCCCAGCGTATCGATGACGAACACCTCCGTGCCCGCACCCGGCCACTGCTGCGCGCGGCGCGTGGCCACGCTCCAGCCCTGCTCGCGGGCCAGCGCTTCGACCTTCGGGAAGCGTTCGGGATGGCGCGGTGCCCACAGCAGCAGCAGGTCCGGATGGCGCTCGCGCAGGCGCCGATGCAGGTCGATCACCGCCTGCTCTTCGCCATCGTGGGTGCTGGCAGCGATCCACACAGGCCGCTTGGCCGGCACCTGCGCATGGAACTGGGCCACGAACGGCCGCACATCCGGCGTGGTGATGTCGAACTTCAGGTTGCCCAGCGCCTGTACCTGCTCCGGTGCCGCACCGAGCTGCACGAAGCGCGCCGCGTCGTCTTCCGACTGCGCGGCCACGCAGGTGACGGTGCGCAGCGCGCGGCGGATGAGCGCGGCCAGCACCCGGTAGCCGCGCAGCGAGCGGGCCGACAGGCGGGCGTTGAGGATGTAGACCGGGATGCGGCGGTCGCGGCAGCCGAACAGCATGTTCGGCCACAGCTCGGTTTCCAGGATCAGCGCCAGGCTGGGCTGGAAATGGCCGAGGAAACGGTTGACGCTGCCCGGCACGTCATACGGCAGGTAGACGTGGTCCAGCGCATCGCCCCACAGCGCGCGCACCCGCTCCGACCCGGTCGGGGTGATGGTGGTGATGACCCAGCGGATGTCCGGGCGCTGCTCGCGCAGGGCGTTGACCAGTGGCGCGGCGGCGTTGACCTCGCCCACCGAGACGGCGTGCAGCCAGACCCGCGGCTGGCCGGTCGGCTGCGGATAGGACGCATAGCGTTCATCCCAGCGCCGGAAGTATTCACGGACCCGGAAACCGCGCCAGACCAGGTGGTACACGGTGATTGGCAGCAGGATGTAGAGCACGACCGAATACAGGCCGCGCAGGATCCATTCGACAGGGTCTTTACGCATGCGGCAAGGATACGGGAGCCCCCCGGGAAAGACACGCGGCGGGGTTGGTAGAATGGCGGCATGTCCGATGCCTCTACCGCCGTCCGCCCGTCCCTGGCCGATCCCCGCAACTGGCCGATGTTCGCGGCCATGTTCGCTGCCTTCGGCATCGCCCGGCTGCCCTGGATGCTGCAGCGCGCGCTCGGCCGCGGCGTCGGCTGGATCACCTGGCGCCTGCTCGGCAGCCGCCGCCGTGCCGCCGAGGTGAACCTGAAGCTGTGCTTCCCCGAGAAGGACGAAGCCTGGCGCAACCGCCTGGTGCGCGACAGCTTCGATGCCCTCGGCGTGGGCATCTTCGAATGCGCGCGTTCGTGGTGGGGCAGCATCGACAGCATCCGCCCGCAGGTCCAGATCGAGGGCCTGGAGCACCTCAAGCAGATGCAGGCCGAAGGCCGCGGCGTGCTGCTGGTGTCAGGGCACTTCATGACCCTGGAGATGTGCGGCCGCCTGCTGTGCGACCACGTCGACCTGTCGGGCATGTACCGCAAGCACAAGAACCCGGTGTACGAGTGGGCGGTGAAGTTCGGCCGCCTGCGCTACGCCAAGGCGATGTACGCCAACGAGGACATTCGTGCCACCGTGCGCCACCTGAAGAAGGGCGGCTTCCTGTGGTACGCGCCGGACCAGGACATGCGCGGCAAGGACACCGTGTTCGTGCCGTTCTTCGGCCACACCGCCGCCACCATCACCGCCACCCACCAGCTGGCGCGGATGACCGGCTGCGCGGTGATCCCCTACTTCCACCGCCGCGAAGGCGGAAAGTACTTCCTGAAGATCGGCGCGCCGCTGGAGAACTTCCCCAGCGAGGACGTGGAAGCCGATACCACGCGGGTCAACCAGGCCATCGAACAGATGGTGCGCGAGGCCCCGGACCAGTATCTGTGGATCCATCGGCGGTTCAAGCGCCAGCCCGGTGGCAGAAGCGATTTCTACAAATAACCGTTTCCACCGATAACCGGGAAAGGCCCAACCACGCATCGGCGTGGATACGCGATCACACCGCTTTCGGTGCGTCGTCCGGTTCGCGGGCCAGCAACGTGCCGACGAACAACGCAGCCAACAACACCGTCACCCCGCCCCAGAACGCGGAATAGAACGCGAGGTGGGTGTTGAGCGGGAACACGGTGGCGGCCAGCGCCAGCATTGCCGGGCGCGCGCGGTCACGGGCCGCGGGCGGTGCGAAACGCCAGGCGCGCCACGCCTGGGCGACGGCGGCCAGCCACAGCAGCAGCCCCAGCACGCCGGTTTCGGCGAGGATTTCCAGCACGATCTGGTGGGCGTGCAGCGCCGGTTCGGCGCCCCACACCGCGGGCCCATCGTCACCGACGCACTGCGGGTACGCATCGCGGAAGCCGCGTGCGCCCACGCCGTTGATCGGGTGTTCGGCAATCATGCAACCGGCCGCACTCCAGATGCGCCCGCGTCCGGACAGCGCCTGGTCGACGCCCTCGGTGCCGCCGTCCCAGACCATCGCGGTGCGCGCCACGCGCTCGCGCAGCTGCGGCACGCTGGCGGCCAGTGCCGCCGTGGCCAGCAGGCCGACCACTGCCAGCAGGCCCAGCCGTTTCCAGCCGAGCTGGCGCATGCCGCTGTAGGCCACGATCACCGCGAAGGTGATCCACGACGCGCGCGAACCGGCCAGCAGCAGCACGATGGCCAGCGCCGCACCGGCGAGCAGCCAGCCCGGCGTACCGAAGCGGCGTGCGGCGGGGAGCAGCAGGAACGGCGAGAGGCTGGCCAGGACCTGGCCGAACTTGAGGTTGCACGGCCCCAGCGGACCACTGAGGCGGTCAGCCAGGGCCATTTCCTCGGCCGGGCACAGCGCGTGGCCGCTGACCGCCAGCTTCAGCTGCTGCAGCGACCAGAACCACGGGCTGGTACCGGCCATCGCCTGTACCAGCGCATCCAGCGTCCACAGCGCGGTGATCAGCGCCAGGCCACCGAAGATCAGGCGCCGCCGCTGCGGGGTGGCCACGGCGATCGCCACCAGCCACATGAAGGGCAGGTAGCGCAGGCCGGCGGCCGCCTTGGTCCACGACGCCGCCGGGTCGATCGCATCGAAGGCGGAGAGCGCCTGTGGCAACCAGTAACCGAGGAACAGGATCGAGGTCAGTGCCCACGCCGCGGGCGTCAGCAGGTGCGGGCGGCGCTGCAGGCGGCGCATGATCATGCGCACTGCGGCATACACCGCGCCGAGGCCGAGCACGGTTTCGGCGATTCCCGGCAGCGGCCACAGGGCCACGTAGGCCAGCACCCACCAAGGCGCCCAGCGCCCGGCGCGCTCGTCACCCGCGATGGGTGCGGCGTCAGCCTGCAAGGTCGGCATAGAGGCGGAGGGTGTCACGCTGCATGGTCTGCAGGGTAAACGGGATACGGCTCGGCAAGGACGGCGGCTGCGCCAGCAGGGCCAGCGCACGTTCACCCAGCGCCCGGGCATCGCCCAGCGGCACGGCGCCGGCCGGCTGCAGCTGCTGCAGCAGTTCGCCCACGCCACCATGGTCCCAGCCCAGCACCGGGCGACCGACCGACAGCGCCTCGACCACGGTACGGCCGAATGCCTCGGGCTTGTCCGACAGCTGCAGGACCAGATCGCTGGCCGCATAGGCCTGGGCGATGCGCGCGGTCGGGGTGCTGATCTGCACCGCCTCGGCCACGCCCAGCGCGGCCGCCTGGCGGCGCAGCTCGGCCACGTAGCTTTCGCGGCCGGGCTCGTCGGTGCCCAGCATCCACAGCTGTGCCGGCACGCCGGCAGCGCGCACGTCGGCCAGCAGCTGCAGTGCGTGCGCATGACCCTTCAGGCGGGTGCCACGGCCCGGCAGCAGCAGCAGTGGGCCGTCGACCTGGGCCAGCCAGGGGTAATCGGCGGCCAGCGCCAGCCGCGGCCGGCGGTCGGCACGGGCCACGCGGGGGAACTGGCCGACATCGACGCCACGCGGAATGACCTGCAGGCGCTGCTCCGGCACCGTCGGGTAATGCTGCCGCACGTAGTCGCGCACCGTGTTGGATACACAGATGACGCGCTCACCGCTGGTCATCACCGCGCTGTAGCGGCTGGGCGAGTTCAGGCCGTGCACGGTGGTCACCCAGTGCGGGCGCTGCGCGGCCGGCATCGCACGGATCGCGTACAGGCCCAGCCACGCCGGCAGGCGCGAGCGCGCATGCACGATGTCCGCACCAACCTCGGCGAACAACCGCCGCAGGGTGGACAGGTGGCGCAGGGTCAGCAGCGACTTGCGGCCGATATCAAGGGTGAGGTGCTCGGCACCGCTGTCCAGCAGCGGCTTCACCAGGCGGCCACCGGCGGACACCACCAGCGCGCGATGGCCGGCGGCGACCAGGGCCGCAGCGATTTCCAGGGTCGAGCGCTCGACGCCACCGGAGTGCAGCGCCGGCAGCAACTGCACCACGGTCAGTCGGCGCATCGAGGTGCCTGCTTAGTCGGCCAGCACGAAGGTGGAACCGCAGTACGGGCACTTCGCCTCGCCGTTGGGCTCGTCTTCGATCGGCAGGTACACGCGCGGATGCGAGTTCCACAGCGCCATTTCCGGAGTCGGGCAGCTCAGCGGCAGGTCGCTGCGGTGCACGGTGTAGCGCTTTTCGGCGTTGGCGGGCGCGGTGGCGGTATGGCTCATGGCGGGTGTCGATGAACGGATTGCGAGGCCTGCGATTCTAGCACCTTGGGGCGGTCCGGCCGCCCCCTGCCCGTTCAAGGCCCCCGGGCGTGCCCGGGGGCCAGCGGCCCTTACTGGAAGTCCAGCGACAGTTCCAGGAAGGCCGAACGGCCGAAGGCGTTGTAGACGCCCTGGTCGTAGTACGGCCAGTTGCCGTTGCTGCGGTCGATCGGCGGCATCTCGTCGGTCAGGTTGTTGACCGTCAGCAGCAGGCTGGCCAGGTCGTTGATGCGGTAGCCGACCGTCGCGTTCCAGGTGGTCCAAGGGCCGATGTCGCGCTGCTCGCCGCGGCTGTCCCAGGTGGGGGCATTGCGTATGCCGAAGGCGCTGGCGGTGAACGGCCCGCGCTTCCAGTTCACGCCCAGCGTGGCGCGGTACTGCAGCTCGTTGGAGTTGGCGCAGCACAGCTGGTCGTAGACCGGGTCGCCTTCCTTGTCCTGGGTGGTGTGCTTGAGCGGCCGGTAGTAGCCGGCATTGACCGCGAAGTCACCCACCGACTGCGTGGCCCAGCGGTAGTCCAGCGCCGCCTGCACGCCGTTCTGGCGCTGGCTGGCGATGTTGATCGGGTACGAGAACACCTTGTCCACGCCGTTCGGGTTGAGCGGATCGGTGGCCGGCTTGCGCTGCACCTGGCCCAGCACCTGCTGGCAGGTGGGCGAGTTGATGTCGAACTGGGTCTGCCCGTTCTCCGAGACGCCCAGGCGGCAGTTGGCCTCGGTGTCGAGGATGCTGTCGGTGCCGAGGATGCGCACTTCGTTCTCGATGACCACCGAGTTGTAGTCCACCGACAGGGTCAAGGCGTTGTCCAGGGTCGACCACACCACGCCATAGGTGAAGGTGCGCGCGGTGATGTCCTTCAGGTCGCGGTTGCCGGTGCTGGAGGACAGCACCGAGAGGCCGGACTGGTCGCACTCGTCGAAGTTGTCGGAGGTGTACCCGGCCTGCCGGCATTGGTAGAGATCGGTGTTGGTGGTGTAGCCACTGCTTTCGCGCGAGAACAGGTAGAACATGTCCGGCGAACGGAAGGCGGTGGCGTAGCTGCCGCGCAGCAGCAGCGATTCGATCGGCCGGTATTCCAGCCCCAGCTTCCAGGTGGCCTTGCCGTTGCCACCGCCGCCCTGCAGCGCGTACTTGTCGTAGCGCCCGGACAGGTTGGCGCTGAACGTATCGATGATCGGCACCTGCAGTTCGGCGCCCAGCGCGTACAGGTCACGCTGGCCCTGCGCCGAGGTGCCGGCGGTCTGCCCGCGGAACAGCACCCCCGCGTTGGGATCGGCCGACTGGTTGAAGAACTTCTCGCGCTGGCCCTGCGCGATCAGCGCGAAACCGACGTCGCCGGCCGGCAGGGTGAACAGCGAGCGATCGGTCAGCAGCGCTGTCACTGCGGTGCGCGACGCACTGGATGCTGCACGGTTGAGGCCGCTGAAGCTGTCGTACTGCTCGCGGTTGATCGGCTGGTACAGCCGCGACAGATCCGGCGCGTAGACCTCGTAGCCATCCTGAATGCCCAGCATCGGCCCCAGGTAGTAGTCGTCAACGCCGTTCTTCGCCAGGAAATCGGTGGATTTGCGGGTGACGTCGGTGCTGGAACGGTTGACGTAGATGTCGTAGTCAAAGCCTCCAAGCACGCCGCGCACGCCGGCGGTGATGTTGAGCGAGCGGGTGTAGACGCGCTGGTCCTTGGCATCCAGGCCGACTTCCTCCGGCGCGTAGATGCGCTGCCACTGTTCGTACTGGCCGCTGGTCTGGTTGTAGAAGGTCTTGTTCCAGAACGGGCTGCCACCGCTGTAGGTGGGCCGGCCGAAGCCGAACAGGATGTCCGAGTACAGCTCGGTGTCCGGGCTGAGGTGGTAGCGCAGGAAGGTGGTGGCGTTGACGTCCTGGCTGGAGTTGTACAGCGACGCGGTGCCGACGTTGTCAGGCGTGCCGCAGTAGTAGCCGCCGCCGGAGATGTCACGGTGCGCGTACACGGTGCTGCCGCCAAACAGGTCCGACAGGGGCGCGCAGGTGGCCGCGCCCGGGTCGATGTAGGCGTTGGGGCCCATGCGCATGCGCAGGAAGCTGCGCGAAGGATCCTGCGGGCCGGTCGGGTTGTCGTTGACGCTGTCGATGCGGCTGCGGTCGAAGGCGTAGATCGCCTTCTGGTTGGTGTATTCCAGCCCGTAGCTGATATCGAGGTTGCCGAAGGTCTGGCCGCTGCTGGCGCTGAAGCGCTGGCTGGAGCCGCCGCCCTGGCTGTAGCCGCCGACGCGGTAGCGCAGGTGGGTGCCTTCGACGCGGTCCTTCAGCACGATGTTGACCACGCCTGCAATGGCCGAGGAGCCATACACCGAGGACTGGCCACCGGTGAGCACGTCGATGCGCTCGACCATGCCCAGCGGGATGTTGGCGATGTCGGCGATGCTCGTGTTGCCGTTGTAGGCCAGCGGGTAGCTGTTGATCGGCCGCCCGTTGATGAGGGTGAGGGTGTAGCTGGGGTCCAGGCCGAACAGGCTGATGGTCTTGGCGCCCGGGGTGTAGAAGCCAGTGCCCTGCGAATCCTGCACCGAGCCGTTCGACACCGGCAGCGAGCGCAGCGCGTCGAACACGGTGGTGAAGCCCTGTGCCTGGATCTGCTCGGCGGTGATGGTGGTGACCGGCGAGGGACCCTCCACCTGTGCGCGCGGGATGAGCGAGCCGGTGACCTTGACCGCATCCAGGTCGCGGGTGCGCGGCGGATCGGTGCCTTCCCCCTGCGGGGTGGACTGGGCCTGTACGGCAAGTGGCGACAACAGCAACGACGACATCAACAACGACAACAACCGGGGTTTCATCAAGCTCTCTCCAGAGGCGGATGACGGTCCAGCCGGTGGGGGGCGGACGGGAAGGTCGTGGATGGACGGCAGTGGCGGGCAACAGCGGGACGGCCATGGGGCCGGCCCGGATCAGAACATGCGGGGCATTCCGGTACAGGGGTGAGCTGGCCACTTTTAAATCGATCCAAGGCAATCTGTCAATAATTTGAAATGAAACGGTTTTGCCGGATTTGGATCGAACTAATTGCACTTGTCAGGGGGCAATGGGCTGAGGCAGGATCGGGGCGATTCCGACCCTGACCCGATCGCACGGCCCGACCCCCACCGGACCGGCATCGCCCCTTTCCACTGCCCCCTGGGCGGCGGGCGCGATGCTGTCCGTGGTGCGTGCCGATGCGGGTTCTGCCTGCCGCCTGCCCTACCGGGAGACCCTGCATGACCCTGTCCGATCCGCGCCGCGCCCTGCTTCCGCTTGCCCTCGCCCTGGCCTGCGCCACCCCCGCCCTGCCCGCACTGGCGCAGGGCCTGCAGACCTCGTTCGAAGCGGGCGAACCGGCACCGGCCAAGGCCGGCGGCGCCCTGCAGGTGCAGATCGGCAACGGCCCGGCCGAGCCCTATGCGGCCAAGCGCAATGTCGGCTACAGCGGCCTGCGCGCCCTGCACTACCAGGCCGGCGGTGGCAGCGCGCGGCGCGAACTGTTCAACACCGACCTGGCCATCGACGCCGATACCACGCTGTCCTGGCTGGTCCTGCCTGAGATCGTCGGCAAGGACACGGTGGCCTCCACCTACGTATCGCTGGACCTGCGCCTGGACGATGGCAGCCGCGTGTCCGCCAGCAACGCGCGCGACCAGCACGGCATCGCCCTCGGCGCACAGGCGCAGGGCGATTCGAAGACGCTGTACCCGCAGCAGTGGGCACGCAAGGCCGTGCGCCTGGGCGACGTGCCGGCGCTGCGCGGCCGCCGCGTGGTCGCCATCGAGCTGGAGGTGGCCAGCGCCGAGGGCGCGCCGGTCTCCGGCTGGATCGACGACGTGCGCCTGGATGCGCAGCCGCGCAACGTGCCGCAGCGGGTTTCGGACTGGGTGCTGACCACCCGCGGCACCCAGGCCAACGGCACCTTCTCGCGCGGCAACAACTTCCCGGCCACGGCGGTGCCGCATGGCTTCAACTTCTGGACCCCGGTGACCGATGCCGGCGCGCTCAACTGGCTGTACCGCTGGAACGAGCAGAACGATGCGAAGAACCGTCCGCAGCTGCAGGCGCTGGCACTGAGCCACCAGCCCAGCCCGTGGATGGGCGACCGCCAGACCTTCCAGGTGATGCCCTCGGCCAGCCGTGGCGTGCCCGAGGCCGACCGTGGCAAGCGCGCGCTGTCCTTCGACCGCAGCCACGAAAGCGCGCGCCCGTACCGCTACGACGTACGCTTCGACAACGGCATCGCCGCGTCCATCGCGCCGACCGACCACGCCGCGCTGTTCCACTTCGCCTTCCCCGAGGGCGGTGATGCCAACCTGCTGTTCGACAACGTCGATGCGCGTGGCGGCCTGAGCCTCGATGCGGCCACGCAGACCCTGAGCGGCTATACGGATACCCGCAGCGGCCTGTCCAACGGCGCCACCCGCATGTTCGTGGTCGCCCGCTTCGACAAGCCGTGGCGCAGCAGCGGCCGCATCGACACCGGCCGCCCCACCGGCTACATCAAGTTCGACGCGGGCAGCGATCGCCAGGTGACCATGCGCATCGCCACCTCGCTGATCTCGGTCGAGCAGGCGCGGCACAACCTGGACCTGGAAATCGCCGCCGCCGACACGCTGGACAGCGTCGCCGGCCGCGCGCAGGACGCCTGGGATGCACGCCTGGCCCGCTTCGACATCGGCAATGCCAGCGACGATGCGAAGACCACGCTGTATTCCAGCCTGTACCGCCTGTACCTGTACCCCAACTCCGGCCATGAAAATGCCGGCACCGCGGCCGCGCCGGACTGGCGCTACGCCAGCCAGGCCAGCGCCGAGGACAACAACACCGACGGCAGCGCCAACCGCAGCTTCGCGCCGGTGCGCGATGGCCAGGTGTACGTCAACAACGGTTTCTGGGATACCTTCCGCACCACGTGGCCGGCCTATGCGCTGTTCACCCCGGACGATGCCGGCAAGCTGGTGCAGGGCTTCATCGAGCAGTACCGCGCGGGTGGCTGGATCGCACGCTGGTCCTCGCCGGGCTACGCGGACCTGATGGTCGGCACCAGCTCGGACGTGGCCTTCGCCGATGCGTGGCTGAAGGGCATCGGTGGCTTCGACCCGGCCGAGGCTTATGCCGCCGCGCTGAAGAACGCCACCGTAGTGCCACCGGACCGCCATGTCGGCCGCAAGGGCATGGACCGCTCGACCTTCCGTGGCTACGCCAGCGCCGACGTGCATGAAGGCATGTCGTGGACGATGGAAGGCGCGTTGAACGACTTCGGCATCGCCAACATGGCGCAGGCCCTGGCCAAGCGCGCGAGCAGCGCCGCCGAACGCGAGCGCTACAGCACCGAGGCCGATTACTTCCGCTACCGCGCGGCCGGCTATTCGACCCTGTTCGACCCGGCCGCCGGCTTCTTCCAGGGCCGCAAGGAAGATGGCAGCTGGCGCCTGGATTCGAAGGCCTACGACCCGCGTGTGTGGGGCTACGACTACACCGAATCCAACGGCTGGACGTTCGCCTTCACCGCCGCGCACGACGGCGAGGGCCTGGCTGCGCTGTACGGTGGCCGCGACAAGCTGGCCGCCAAGCTCGATACGTTCTTCTCGACCCCGGAAACCGCCGACCCGGCGCTGGCCGGTTCCTATGGCGGCACCATCCATGAGATGACCGAAGCGCGCGACGTGCGCATGGGCATGTACGCGCACAGCAACCAGCCGGCGCACCACATCCCGTGGATGTACCTGTACGCCGGGCAGCCGTGGAAGACCCAGCAGCACGTGCGCGAGATCCTGTCGCGCCTTTATGTCGGCAGCGAGATCGGCCAGGGCTACCCGGGCGATGAGGACAACGGCGAGACGTCGGCGTGGTATGTGCTGGCCTCGCTGGGCCTGTACCCGCTGCGCATGGGCGCGCCGGAGTACGTGATCGGCTCGCCGGCCTTCGAGCATGCGCGGGTGGAACTGCAGGGCGGCGCGGTGCTGACCGTCAACGCGGCCAACAACTCGGCGCAGAACGTCTACGTGCAGTCGCTGAAGATCAACGGCAAGCCGTGGACCAAGACCTGGGTGCCGCACGAGATGATCGCCAAGGGTGCGACGCTGGACTTCGTGATGGGCCCGCAGCCCTCGCGCTGGGGCAGCGGTGCCTACGATGTGCCGCGTTCGCTGACCGCGCCGGGCAAGCGCCCGCAGATGCTGCATGACCTGCTCGGCAACGGTGCCCGCGCGGCGCTGGCCGATGGCCGTGCGGTGCCCGCGCTGCTGGACGACGATGCGACCACGGCCGTGCCGCTGGGCGCGGGCGCCACCATTGCACTGACGGTGGTGGGCGATGGCGCGCCGACGATGTACACGCTGACCAGCGGTGAAGGCGCGATCCGCGGTGCCGGATGGACGCTGGAAGCACGCACGGCCGGCGGCCGCTGGACGACGCTGGATGAGCGCCGTAGCGAAGATTTCACCTCGCCGCGGCAGACTCGCCCGTTCCGCATCGCCTCGCCCTCACGCTTTGCAGAGTACCGTCTGCGCGTGGCTGCGCCGGGGCGCCTGCAGCTGGCCGAGATCGAACTGTTGTCGCCCTCCACCGTAAACTGATCCCATGCGCCTTCGCCTGCTGACTCTTGCCCTCGCTGCATTCACCCTGCCCGGCATCGCGCAGGGCCAGCCATCGCAGACCGATGCCTTCGATGGCCAGGTCACGCGCGAAGGCGTGACCCTCTCCTACCAGGATCCCACCGGCGCGCTGTCCGCGCCGGTACGGAAGCGGATCATCGACACGTTCTACTTCGCCTACCTGCGCGAACGGGCGGATTTCCACCCGAAGGCGCCGGCCGACGTGCGCATCGTGATCGACCCGGCCTACAACGGCGTCGCCTACGTGGGCGACAAGGACAAGGCCACCACGATCACCATCAACCCGGGCTGGCTGCTGCAGCACCCCGATGACATCGACCTGGTGACCCACGAGGCGATGCACATCGTGCAGGGCTACCCGAGCTACGGCGACAAGCGCGTGCCGGGCTGGCTGGTGGAAGGCATCGCCGACTACGCACGCGACCGCTATGGCATGGGCAATGCTGCGGCGGGCTGGGCGCTGCCGCAGAAGGTGGGCAAGGGCCAGACCGTGGAAAGCGGCTACCGGGTGACCGGTGCGTTCCTGAAGTGGGCCGAGGGCGAACACCCCGGCCTGGTACTGACGCTGGACAAGGCCCTGCGTGCAGGCCAGTACACCCCGGCGCTGTGGCAGAAGCACGCCGGCAAGGCACTGCCGGCGCTGTGGGCCGAGTACGCCAAGCCGCGTTCGGATGCCCCGCCGCCGGCACCGGCACGACGCGGCAAGCGCTGACCGGTAGCGCCGGGCCATGCCCGGCGGAATGCCTGATTGGCCGCGCTGCGCGCTCGCCGGGCATGGCCCG